>JACADX010000124.1 GCA_013389125.1 Parvularculaceae bacterium
CTCCTCCCTCGAGCGAGCGTTTGTAGGCGTCGAGCGCGACATCCCAGAAGCGGTCGAAATAGTCGCGCAGCTCGGCGATCGATTTCGGATCGACGCTGTAGATCCGGGCTTTTCCGCGCCGTTTCTCGGTGACGAGGCCCGCGTCCTTCAGCGCCTTCAAATGCTGCGAGACGGCCGGGCGCGACACCGGCATTCCGGACGCTAGCGCGCCGACGGAAGACGGCCCTTCGGCCAGCTTCTCAAAAATTGCGCGGCGGGTCGGCGGCCCAAGGGCTTCGATCATAGTTCCGTAAGTCATGACTTACCTATAGAAGCGGCAAATCAGTAAGTCAAGGCTTACGGATGAATTTTCTTCGCGTCCTCCTGAACTCCTTCCGGTTGTCGAGGACACGCAATTGGCGAAGCAGACAACACGAAGCGCCAAACGCGGCGGGTCGACAGCGGGCCTTCGCTTCTCCATCGTTCGCGGCTGCCGAAAGGAATCGCCTCATGCGCGCGCTCGCCGCCGCCCTTCTCGTCCTCTCAACGGCCGCCCACGCCCATGAGCCCTCGCGCGCCGCCTATCTGGCCAACGCCGGCGTCCTCGTTGCGCGCGGCGAGACGAAGGTCCTCTTCGACGCCTTTTACGAGGACAGTTACGGCGAGTACCTGACCGTCGCGCCGGCGACGCGCGCAGCGATGATGAAAGGCGGGGCGCCCTTCGACGGGATCGACGCCGTGTTCGTAAGCCACATTCACGGCGATCATTTTTCCGCGGCGCCGATGATCGCTTACCTGCGCGCGCAGCCTGCCGTCGTTCTTTTCGCGCCGGAACAGGCGCGGCGCGCGATCCTTGGCGCGGGCGTCGGCGCAGACGATCCGGTCATGACGCGCATCCGCGCGGTCGACCTCTCGCCCGAGGACGATGCGCGACGTCTTTCCGTCGGCGATGTCGGGATCGACGTCGTCTCCGTGCCGCATGCGGGCGATCTCAAGGATGTGCAGAACTATTCCTGGCGCGTGACGCTCAACGATGAAACGACCGTCGTCCATTTCGGCGACGCCGGCGCCGTCATTTCGAACTTCGAACGTCGCAAGGATCACTTCGCGTCAAAAGAGCCGGACGCTGCGTTCCCTCCTTATTGGTGGTTCGCTGAGGATGCAGGCCGGACGATTCTCGACGATTACATCGGCGCCAAGCATGTGATCGGCGTCCATGCGCCGGCGTCGACGCGCGGCAATGGGGAGAAGGCGCGAGCTGAACTCGGCGGCGACATGTTCACCGAACCCGGCGAAATGCGGGCGCTCGACTGATCAAATCACCGTTTCGTCTTCTTCTTCCTCGGCAAGCGTGACGATCAGCTTGTCGATCCGCCGTCCGTCCATGTCGGCGACTTCGAATTTGAGATTTCGCACGCCGACGACGTCGCCCACCTGCGCGATGCGCTGGAGCGCGTGCACGATGAGCCCGGCGACGGTCGTATAGTTTTCCGGATCGGCGAAGCCCTTGACGCCGAGAAGGCGCTCGAAATCCTCAACCGGCGTCATGCCGTCAATGAGCCAGGAGCCGTCTTCGCGGCGAACGCCGGGCTCGAGGCGATCCGCCGGCGAAAAGGCCTTGGCGCCGGCGATCGCGCCGAGCATGTCGGCGGCGGTGACGATGCCGGTGAAGACGCCGTGCTCGTCAAGGACGATCGCCATCCTCACTTCCGAATGCGCAAGCGCGTCAAGGAGCGAGGCGACCGACAAGGTCTCCGGCACGAAGACCGGCTTTCGCATCGCCATTTCAAGATCGATTGAGCCGGTGGACGCGAGGCGCCCGAGAAGATCCTTCGTCTGGATGATGCCGACGATCTCGTCGGCGTCGCCGCGCGCCACCGGAAAGCGCGAATGTCCGCTGGCGGAGATTTCCTCGAGCGTCTCGGCCGGCGGCGAGTCGGCGTTGATCCAGACGACGTCGGTTCTCGGCGTCATGATCGAGCGGACATTGCGGTCGGGGAGATCGAGGACGCCTTCGATCATCTGCTTTTCCTCCGCGCCGATCGCGCCCGACGTCGCGCCTTCGGCGACCATGTGAAGGATTTCCTCCTCCGAAACCTCCGCCGGCTTCACGCCGGAAAGGCCGAGGACCGCAAAGACGCTTTCCGTAGACAGGCGAAGAAACGACACCGCCGGATGCGCGAGAAAGGCGAGGACCGCCATCGGGCGCGAGGCGAGCGAGGCGATCCGCTCCGGCGCGGCGAGCGCGATGCGCTTTGGAACGAGCTCGCCGACGACGAGCGACAAATAGGTGATGCCGACGACGACAATCGCGAACGCGGCTTCGTCGGCCCGGCTTGCAAAGCGGGGCAGCGCCCTGGCGATCGCCGGCGCGAGATCGTCCGCAAACGCCGCGGCGCCATAGGCCCCGGCGAAAACGCCGACGAGCGTGATGCCGATCTGCACCGTCGACAGCAGCGTTGAGGGGTCTTCAAGAAGCTTCATCGCCACGGCGGCGCCTTGGTCTCCCGCCTCGACCCGCGCTTTGAGGCGGGCGGGTTTTGACGAGACAAGCGCCAGCTCCGCCATGGCGAACAG
>JACADX010000006.1 GCA_013389125.1 Parvularculaceae bacterium
GATACAATGCACGGACTTGTCCCGCGCGCCGCTCTTCCAAACCTTCGGGAACATCCGTTCCGCGAGTACGAGACCCCGCGCCCCTAAAAGCTCAAGGGACGCGGGGTTTCGGGGTTTTAGAATTTATATGGACCAATAGACATCGACCGGCGAGGCGCCTAAGGCCGCGGCGGGCGCTAAATCCGCTCCGGCGCGAGATAGCGGCCGAAAATCCGACTGATCTTGCGGCGCAGCCTGAACGACAGCCTCTTGCGGTCGCTTGAACGGTTTCGCATTGGAAATTCTTCTGACGGAACCGGCGCGCCGAGAAATTCGCAGAGCGCGGTCCAGCCGTCGCCGCGTTCGAGATCCATGACAAGAAGGTCGTGAGGCCGCTCGATGAAATGGGCGCGCACGTCGCGCTCGTGGCGCGCATAAACCTCAAGATAGCGCGCCTTGTTTCCCGCCGGCGCCGCCGCGTCGCGGCCGTAGGCGAAGGCTTGTATCTCGCCGGGATTGGCGCCGAAATGACCTTCGATCGAACGAAACCAGCTTTCGGGCTCGCGCACGGTCAGGATGAACTTCGATCCCGGAAAGGCGGCGTCGAGCTCCCGGAAGAACAGCGGCCAGGGCATGTCCTGCGCCGCATCGTAATCCCGCATCGTCTCGATGCAGAGCGCCGCGCCCTCCGCTTCGAGCCTTTCCGCCGTCAAGTCGCGCCCGACGACGGCGGCGGTCCTGTAACCGAGCGTCGTCAGCGCCGCGTAAAGCGACGTCGTGCCGGTCTTTTGAAAGCCGATGCAGAAGACTTTGGGGCGCGTCATAGGGCGAGGCTAGGCGTGACGCCTTGAGCGCAGGTTAATGACCGGTGAAAACAGCGCCGCCGAATGCGGGCCGCGTGCGCCGGGCGTCGGTCAACGCCCGAACAGCGGCAGCTTGTCGGCCGCGAATGCGCCTTCGATATCAAGAAGGCGTCGCTTCGCCGCCGTTCCGCCGGGCGCGGTAAAGCCGCCCATTTTTCCGCCCGCCGCGACAACGCGATGGCATGGAATGACAATCGGGAACGGATTGTCTGCGAGCGCCGCGCCGACCGCGCGCGACAGCGCCTTGTCGCCAAGCTTTTCAGCGATCGCGCCGTAGGTCGTCGTCTCGCCGAACGGCGTGCGCAGCAAGATGTCGTAGACGCGGTTGGCGAGCGGCTCGATCGCGCTCCGGTCGAGCGGAACTTCTTCGAATGACACGGGCTCGCCGGCGCAAAGGCTGATGATTTTCTTGATCGCATCCTGAACGAACGGCGGGGGCGGCGCTGCGGCCGCGCCGGCGTCGCGTCGCGCGATGGTCTTCAGCATGGCGTCGTCATTCGCCGCCGGGAGGAGCACGCCGGTGAGATGTTCGCCGCGCCATAGTACAGCGCAGCGCCCGACCGCCGTTTCGAAAGTCGTGAAGCGCGACATGCCGCGATCCTAGCCGATCTCGGCGCACAAGGTCACCCGATTGTTGCGAAGCGGCGGTTCGTAACCCTCCTCGGCAAGCGCGAGAGAATGGAAGACAAGCGGCTAGAGCTTCGCGCCATGATTCGGAATCGGGGCGCGAAGCTCTCGTCATTGTTTGTCGTGGCGTTTACGCGCTGAACCGCCCACGCTTCAGCGCACGCCGCTCTAGAAGGGAAAGATGATGTCGTAGAGCTGCTGGCCGTAGCGCGCCTGTTGCACGTCGGTCAGCTGGCCGCGCCCGCCATAGGAGATGCGCGCCTCGGCGATCTGGGTGTGGTTGATCCGGTTGGCGTTCGAGATGTCCTCAGGGCGGATGACGCCAGTGACGGTGAGCTCGCGCACTTCATTGTTGACGCGCACCTCCTGTTTGCCCGCGACGACAAGATTGCCGTTCGGCAAAACGTCGGTGACGACCGCCGCGACGATGAGTTCGACATCTTCTCGCCGGTCGACGCTGCCTTCGCCCCTGACCGTCGAGCCTGAGGAAAGATCGACGAGCTGGGCGGCGTTCGCGCCGTTCGGCAGCACGTCGACGAGGAGCTGCTCGAAGCCGCCGAAGGCTGGTATCTCCGCCGTCTCGCCATTGTCGCGCGTCCTTTCCGTCGTGTTGTTGAGGCGGGCGCGATCATCGATGTCGATGACGACCGTCACGATGTCGCCGAGGCGCCGCGCGCGCTGGTCCTTGAAGAAGCTTCGCGAGCCTGCGCGCCAGAGCGAGTTGGCGTTCGTCGGCTCGATGGACTCCAGCGGCATCGGCATCGCGACGGCGCGCCCGCCGTAAAGCTGCGCCGGGTTTTCCGTCGGCGACATTTCAGGCGCCTGGCCGATGTTCTTGATGCGGTCGCCGACGGCGCAGCCGCCAAGCGACGCGAGGATGAGGACGAGCGCCGGCAATCGGGTCTGCATCTATTGCTCCAACGAGGCTACGGCCTGAGTGAGGCGGAACGGCGCCTTGGCGACGCCTTTCGCGGCGACGACCGCCTTGATCTCGCGGTCGCTGTTGATGTTGCGGAAGGCGACGATGTCGCCCGCGCCGCCCGAGGCGAGCGCGACCGCCCCTTGCGTCAGGCGCAAGCCTGGCGCGTCAAGGACGATCGTCGTCGTCTCGCCGCGCCTGACGAGGACAGGCGACTGCACGTCCGTCTTGCGGAGCGGCTGGCCCGCCGGGAGCGGACGCCGCGCGACTTTGCCGATCAGGAGGTCAGCGTCATCGACAAAGGCGCCGGCGCGCGCGTCGGCGAGCTCGATCCAGCCGATGTCTTCTTCGCTGATTGCTTCGTTTCGATCTAGAGCGCGCGCAAGAACCGGCAGCGTGACAGGCGTCGCGACGCCGCCGGCGACGGCGATGAGCGGCGCGCCTTCCGCGCCGCGCGCGCGAATGAGAAAGCGTCCGGTCGCCGGGTTGAAGGTCGCGCTCTCAATGACGAGCGGCGCGCCTGGCGCCGATTCAATGATTGCCTCGGGCGCGGCGAGGGTGAGGCGCGCGTCAGGCGAAACGCCTTTTGCAGCCAACGCCGCCCGGAATTCCTCGACATGGTCGGCGAGGCGGGTCTCGATGAGCGCGCCGTCGGGCGCGGCCCCCGCCGGCGAAGCGATAGCGGCGATGAACAACAGCGCGGCGGCGGCGCGGGCGGGAATTTCACGCAAATGGCGCGGCATCATCTAACGCTCCCTATCGACGGAGATTGGCGTTGATCGACAGCATCTCGTCCGAGGTCTCAATCACGCGCGCATTCATCTCATAAGCGCGCTGCGCGGCGATCAAGGTCGTAATCTCCTGAACGGGATCGACATTGGCGTTCTCAAGATAGCCTTGCAGGATTTGTCCGAAGCCCGGATCGCCGGGATTGCCGATCACCGGCTCGCCCGAGGCTGTCGTTTCGAGAAGCAGATTGTCGCCGATCGCCTCCAGCCCGCTTTCATTGAAAAAGACGGCGAGATCGATACGGCCTATTTCGCGGAGATTCTGGTCGCCGGCGACGCGCGCCTCGACGACGCCGTCCTTTGAGACCGATACGTCGACGACGTCTTCAGGCAGCGTGACGCCCGGCGCCAATTCATATCCGTCTTCCGTCACAATGCGCCCGTCAGCCGATATTGCGAAATTGCCGGCGCGCGTATAGGCCTCGCGGCCGTCGGGAAGCTCGACCCGGAAGAGGCCGCGTCCCGATACGGCGAGATCGAAGTCGTTGGCGGTCGACGTGACGGCGCCTTGCTCGGTGATGCGATAGACTGAGCCGGTCTTGACGCCGGCGCCGATCTGGATCCCGTTCGGGACCGTCGTTCCGGTGGCTGAGGAGAGCGCGCCGGCGCGTTCGATCGTTTGATAGAGAAGATCCTGGAACTCTGCGCGCTGCCGCTTGTAGCCGACAGTGTTGAGGTTCGCGATGTTGTTCGAGATGACTTCAACATTGCGCTGCTGCGCGAGCATGCCGGTTGCGGCGATCGACAGGGATTTCATGACTTTCCTCCGGCCTAGGACGAGGCGCTTAGGGTTTCGACCGCGCGGCGGGCGAGCTCGTTCGCGGTTTCAGCGAGCTGCGCCGCCTGCTCATAGGCGCGCATGATTTCGATCATGTCGGTCATCGCGGCGACGGGATTGACGTTTGACGTCTCGATGAAGCCCTGGCGGACGCGCGGCGAGACGGCGGCCGATGGCTCCTCGCTCGCGGCGAAGAGGTTGTCGCCGGCTTTTCGGAGCTGGCGGAGATCGCCGAAGCGGAAGACGCCGAGTTGCGCGATCGGCGTCGCGTTCTGCTGCAGCTCGCCGTCCGGCGTCGCGAGGAGGGGCCCCGCCTCCGGATCGACGAGGATCGGCGATCCGCCGCTGTCGAGCACCGAGGCGCCCGAGCGGGTCACAAGTTCGCCGAAGGCGTTGACGCTGAAGCGGCCGTCGCGCGTATAACGGACTCCGGCCGGGGTCTCGACTGCGAAAAAGCCGTCGCCGTCGATCGCGAAATCAAGGTCGCGATAGCTTTGCTCAAGGCCTCCGGCGGCGAAGTCCGTAAAAGTGTCGGGATCGGTAACCAGAGAAACAATCGGATCGCCGGTCGTTTCATGATCGATCCGCGCCAAATATTCGCGGAAGGCGACATGATCGGATTTGAATCCCGATGTCGTCTGGTTCGCAATATTGTTGGCGGCCGTCTCAAGCGCGCGTGCGAGCACGATTTGCTTGGCGAGACCGGCGGTGACGGCGTTTTCCATCGATTAATGTTCCGTTAACGGACAAAAAGGGCCGCAATTCCGGTCGCAACCGGCGTGCCACGGAATAGAGTCGTCGATTCAAAGGGTTGCGCCGCAGCGCGCCGCGGCGGCGGAAAATTCTGCCGGGCAAGAAGCGCTCCTCTAACGCTCCTTTAACCGTGATTTCCGACACATCGGGACCGGAGGACGCCTTTGGAGCCGACCATCAGACATGGGGCAAACGGGGACGCGGCGGCGCATGTCGAAAGCCATGCGCGCGTCCGCGTCAGGACGCCCGGCAAACACATCGTCCTTTTTTCCCTCGCCGTGACGTTCATGCTGGCGTTGTCGACGACAGTTCTTAGAACCGCGAATTTGAAGTTGCCGGCGGATCCGCTCCCGGAATTCGCGGCGTCGAAGGACGGGAGATACTACGGGCCGCCCGAGGAGTTTCTGGTCGATCTTTCGGACGGGGCCGACGGTCGGTCCGCCTACCTCAAACTGACCGCGAAAATCGTCGCGCGAGACGGCGCCGCGCTCGCTGAAATTCGGGAAAAGCGCCCGTTGATAAGGGAGCGCATCGCCTTCTTCTTGCGCGAGCTGTCTCCGGAAGACTTCGAGGGCAGCGAGAATATGGCGCGCGTGAAGGCGGAAATGCTGAAACGCGCCGGCCTTCCGCTCGGCGAAGGCGCTGCGGCGGATGTCGTCATCGAAAACTTGATCGTGCAATAGGAGTTCCGCTTGGCCGCCGAGCAGACAAAAAAGGACGCGGATGAAGTCGTCTGGACCGAGCAGTCGCCGCTAACGGACCTTCTCGGCTTTGATTTCGGCGCCGAGGACGGCGTCGATCGATCCGGCCTTAAGGCGCTCGTGAATTCGGCGCTCGTATCGCATCGCAGGCTGCCCGTCCTGGACGTCGTATTCGACCGGGCGGCGCGTCTCATGTCGACAAGCCTGCGGCAGCTGACCAATGAAAATGTCGAAGCGACGCTCGATAATGTGACATCGACGCGCTTTGCGGACTTCATTCAGTCGCTGTCGACCGCCGGCGTGATCGGCGTCATTCGCGCCGCAGGTCTTAACGGCTATGCGCTCATCGCCGCGGATAGCGCGCTTGTTCATTGCATTGTCGATCTCCTGCTTGGCGGAAGGAGGGCGACAGCTTCGCCCGATGGCCGCGCGCTGACGGCGATCGAACTCGGGCTCGCCGGGCGAATGCTTGCCGTGCTGACTGAGGATCTTGACGAGGCCTTCGCGCCGGTTGCGGCCGCCGGCCTCTCGCTCGACCGCATCGAAACAACGCCGCGTTTTGCTGCGATCGCGCAGGACGCGAGCGTCTGCGCGCTTGCGAAGTTCAAGATCAGGATCGACGAATTCGTCGGCAAGGCGTCGGTTCTCGCGCCGCACGCGACGATTGAGCCGGTGCGCGAGCAATTGTCGCGCGATTTCATCGGCGATTCCGGGGCGACGGAAGAGGTCTGGAGACGACGACTGGGGGCCGGCGTCGTCGGGGCCGACGTTGAACTCTGCGCCGTTCTCGCGGACCGAATGATGACCGTCAGCGAGCTTTGCCGGCTCACCCCCGGCGAAACCTTGATGTTCGCGGCCGGCGCTGACGCCCGCGTCGAATTCAGGACCGGAAAGACGCCGGTTGCGAAAGGCCGCGTCGGCCGCCTCGGCGAGACAATCGCGGTGAAGCTCGACGAGGGCGTCAACGCCGACGGCCTGATGCGTGAGCTGGAGAGCGCGCGATGACCGTCGGCGTCTTTCTTGATTTCGCCGTCGCCGCGATCCTAATCATCGGCGCCGTCGGCGGCGTCGCCATCACGCGCAAATTGAACCGCTTGATGACGGCGCAGCAGGAATTGAAGATCGCGCTTGATTCCTTCGAACTTGCGGCCGGAAGGGCGGACGCGGCCTTGAAGCGGCTCGAGGCCGGCGGAATCGCGAAGGGCGCCGAGCTTCAGTCCGCCGCCGCGCGCGCCGAGGCGCTTGTCAACGAGCTTTCCGTCATGGCGTCCGCAGGCGAACGCATCGCCGAACGGATCGAGGCGGCCGTAAGCGATGTTCGCGCGATCGGCGCGAGCAGGGGCGCAAAGCCGAAGAGGGCCGCGTGAGAGATGTATTTCGCACGAAGCGGATCAGGCTGACGCCCGTCGTCATGACGGCGCTTTTTGCGCTCGCGTCGCTCAAAGTCGCCGGAGTCTGGCTGCATTTCGCCGCCGCCGGCGCGGAGGAATCGCCCGTCGGCGCGCCGATCGCATTAACGCCGGGGATCGCCCCGCCGCATCAAAGCGCAACCGCGGAGCGGCTTCTCGAGCAGCTTGAGGCCCGCAAGGCGGAGCTTGACGCCCGCGAGGCGGACATTGCGACGCGAGAATCTGTGCTCGAAGCGGCCGAACTTCGCCTTGAGGCGGCGCTAACTGCGCTCCAGGCGGAAAAGGAGGCGCTCGCGCTCGCCGAGGAAGGCCGCGTGCGCGAACGCCGCGACGAAATCGGCGTCCTGTCGAACGCCTATGAGCGGATGAAAGCTCGGGACGCGGCGCGGATATTTGAAGTTCTTGACGACGATATCCTCATTCCCGTCGCGGCCGGGATGCGCACGCAGGCGCTTGCCGGCGTGCTCGCTCAAATGGCCCCGGAGAAGGCCAAGGCGTTGACGACTGCGCTCGCCAATCGCGAGGAGAAAGCCGCAACGTCGATTTCGGCGCCGGACCAATGATCGTGCGATGCGCCATTGCGCTATCGTCGGCGATCACCGTCGCGGTCGCCCCGCTCGCCGCAAAGGAGCCGGCGGATTTTGACCGCGTGGCGATCGTCAACGCATCAGCGCTCAAAGGCTTTGATGCGGCGGAAGAAGCGCTGCTTGCCGCCGCGTCGACCGCCGAAACGGACTCGATAATCGCGCTCGCTCAATTTTATATCGCGCATGATCTCTGGGTTGAGGCGCTGGCGGCGTTGAAGCGGCTTCAAGCCGATGATGCGCCGCGATTGATCCCTCTCGCGGCCGAATGCGACTATCGCCTCGGCCGTTACGCAAAAGCGCTCGAGCGCCTCGAAGCGACGCCGGCGCGCGAGGCGCTTGAAGCGATGGCGCTATCTCGACTTGGCGCCTATAGGGACGCCGCGGCGATTTTCTCCAGGTCGCCGCCATTGCCGGCGACGCGCCTTAGAACGGAGTATTTCCTGACGAAGGCGGAAGCGCTCGCCGAAGCCGGCGATGCGGACGGGGCGGCGGACGCCCTTGCGGCGGCGGGAGAGGCCGGCAATGCGGCGCGCCGCCGCTATATTCTCGGAACCGTCCATGCGGCCCGCGGAGACCAATCGCGAAGCCGCGCCGCCCATCGCGCCGCGGGGCGATCCGACGTCGATGAATGGTCGATGCGCGCGCGCCTTGCGCTCGCCGCGATGACGGGCGATGTCGCCGCCGTGGATGCGATCCGTCTCAAATGGCGCGGCGGCGCGTTCGAGCGCGAATTGCGGCTTTCGCTCGGCAAGCTGCTGGTCGCCGC
>JACADX010000417.1 GCA_013389125.1 Parvularculaceae bacterium
CCTCACGAGGGCTGATCAAGGCGCATGGGGATCGTCGCACCATCCGATCGGGCGGAGTTTTCCGGCTTTGATGCGTTCTTTGACGAGGCGATCGCGCCCTATCTCGCGGAAAAGGAACGCGACCGCGTCGAAGCCGTCGCCAAATCGTTAATTGCAGCGGCCGCCGCGGCGGCGTTCGCCCTCGCGGTCGCCGCCTTCGCTCCATTCGGCTCTGCCAATATTCAGTTCGCCATCATCATCGGATGCGCGGGGGTCTTCGGGGCGGCGTGGATCGTCGATCACGCGCGCGCCGACATCACGCACGGCCTCCTTGAAAAGATCGCCGGCAAATTCGGCTTTCGCTACAAAGGCGCGATGGAGCGGCCGCCCTATTACGACCGGTTTCGCCGTCTGAAGCTCATCCCCGGACACAATCGCGAGAAATGGGAGGACGAAGTGCGCGGCGAGCATGCCGGCAATTCGTTCCTGCTCTGCGAAGCGCATCTCAAGGTCAAGTCGTCGGGCAAGAACAGCAGCGAGCGCACCGTCTTTCACGGCCAGCTGTTCATGATCGACTACGCGAAGCGATTTCTCGGAACGACCGTCGTTCTGCGCGACGGCGGAATTCTCAACGCGATCATGAAGCCCGGGCGGGAGTTTCAGCGGGTCGGCCTTGCATCGCCGGCCTTTGAGAAGGCGTTTGAGGCGTGGTCGACGGATCAGGTGGAGGCGCGAGACCTTCTCGATCCCATGGTGCTCGAACGGTTCCAGGAGCTTGAACGGCTTTATAACGGGAAGAAGCTTCGCGCCGCATTCGACGACGGCAAGCTGCTGATCGCCATCGAGACCGGCGACCGATTTAACATCGGCACGATGTTCGCGCCGTTGCGGGGCGCTGACCGGGTGAACGTCATCTTGAAGGAATTCGACGTCGTCTTCGATCTTATCGACGTCGTCTTGAAACGCGTCGAGCGGCCGACGGGAGGCGCCTTCACCTTGGCGGACGTGAAGGCGCGCTGAAGCGGCGTACGGCTCAGGGCTTCAACAGCGCGTTCCACGCCGCGTTGTCGCCGCCGGACTGGTCCCAAGGCGTGCATTCGACCCAGGGCGTCTGCGGCGTGCGCCGGGCGGCGCAGAACACATAGGTCGCCATGATCGCCTTCGGGTCGGTCGCCCGGATGTCGTCAGCGAGCGCCGTGATCACCCGGCCGTAATCGGCGCTTTCGTGCCACTGCCGGAAGAGAGCGACGGCCGCCGGACTTGTCGCGAGGACGGCGTCGAGCTTGTCGGTCGAATCGCCTTCGAAGTTGCCGATCCAGCGGGCGCCGGCGGCCTCCGCCGCCGCCTTCTGGGCGCGCGCAAACGACGCGTAATAGGCGACGTTCGCGCGCATCGATGTCGGGGCGAGCATATAGTTGGTGATCTTCTGGTAAAGCGCTGCGGGGTCGGCCGCGAGATCGGCGAGCCAGAGCTGGCGCCACGTCGCCTGGTCAAATGTCGCGCCGAAGAGCTTGTTCTCGCGGTGCCAGGTGAATCCGCCGGAAACGTAGTTCGTCGTCGAGACGCCGTAGCGGCTCATCGGCTGCGATCCGCCGAAGGCGGGAACGGCGGCGAGCGCATCGACCGTCCGCGTCGGGTCGACCGTTTGAGCGCCGAGAACCATGGTCCATGGCTGGCTGGCGCGGCCGCCTTCCGCGAGCGCTTGCGCAAACAGATGTGCGAACTGCGCGGAGCGATAGCCGTAGCCGGCGCGGACGTTTGCGGCAACGCCGGAATGTCGCGCCGCCACTTCCTGGCCGATGCCGGTGTAGAAATTGAACGTCGTGTGGAACGTCGTGTTCCAGACCTCGTTGTCGAGCTCGATATAGAGCGGACGATTCGTCGGATAGGACTGCGCATTGAGCTCGGCGACGATCCTGCGCGCCCAGTTGAGCGGCTCCGGACTCGCCATCACCTGGTCGAACGCGGCGCGCGCCGCCGCAATACGCGTCGATTGCGGCAGGGTCGTATCGCGAAGCGTCGCGGCGACCGACGGCGGGCAGCCGAGAAGGCCGGGCGCGTTCAGCCACAACTGCGTCCCGGATTCGACGGCGGCGCGGATCAGAACCCAGTCAGGAACGCGTCCGTCCATATAGAAGGGACGGTTCGCAAGCGGACGATCGGCGGCAGCTAGCTCCCGGTCGCTGTTGACGCCGGTCCAGTCCATCGGACGGAAGACGTCGAACCTTCGAACGTCGGCGAGCCAGCGCGGATCGAACACCTTCCCGGAATTGATCAGCGCCTCGTCGGTCGCCCGATAGAAACGAATGTTCGAGATTCCGGCGGCGCCGATTCTCGTAATTCTGACATTGGGCGCTCCGGAGCCGTGCAGCGCCGGATCGTAATCCTCTTCGATGCGGTTCGTTGAAACGCGCGTCAGCGTTCCAACGCTGCCGGTGATGGTGAGGTCGCCGTCGCCCTGCCAGTCGAGAATCCACTTGCCCTTGTAGAAGTCGCCGGCCCCCGGGACGCCGCCGCCGCGGACGGGACCGATTTTGATTGGTCCTGACGGCGGCATTTTCACGAAGCGCGCGGACGCGGGGTCAAATAGGCCTTGCGCGACCCAGAGATCGTGATCCTTGCCGGCGACGAGGATGTGATTGATGAACGCGTCCTCGCGCGCCCAGTAGGCCGAGTGCGACGGATTGACGAGCGTCAGCGGCGACTTCGTCGGGGCGACGTCGTCATTGCGAATGGTCGCGCTCGCGCTCGGCGTTGCGATCGTCGCGTTGGTTGGGGAAGATAGAACGACGTCAAATGTCTCATCAGGCTCGACGACCGTGTCATTGCCGGAAAAAAGCGCAAAGCCCTTCTTCACCTGACCCGGCGTGAAGGTGATGACGCCGCTCGGCAATGCGGCGACGCCGAAATCCGCCCCGTCGACTTGGCCCGAGACCCTCCACGCGACCGTCGACCGCAGCGTTGAATCGCCGGTCCGCGAGAACGACACCTGGAATTTCGAGCCTTCGACGCCGGACGACGGCGTGATCGTGACCGAAATCGCGGGCGTTTGGGCGAACGCCGGCGAAAGCGCCGCAAGCGAGGCTGCGGCGCCGGCGAGCAGTCTGACGCGACGGATCATGGGAATTCCCCCTTTACAGGACTTACTGACGCGAATGGACGTTTTGAGGACGGTTGGCGGGCGCTGAATGGCCGATCGAATTAGAGCATCTTCGCAACATAGCAACAAGGTCGTTTCAACCGCGGGCGCGACAATTGCGCGCCGATTGGGCCCGCTGCAATACGCCGTCCGCGCATGTGATTCGCGTGCGCACTTGGGCCGGATCATGGTTTCAAGAGCGCGTCCCACGCAGCGTTGTCGCCGCCGCTTTTGTCCCAGGGCGCGCATTCGGCCCAGGGCGTCGCCGGCGTCCTCGGACCCGCGCAATAGACGTAGTTCGCCATCATCGCTGAAGGATCGATGCGCCGCGTCTCATCGGCGATCGCCGCGATGACCTGTCCGTGATCGGAGCTTTCGTGCCACCCGGCGAAAAAGGCGGCGATCGCCGGGTCCTTGTTCAAGACGACGTCAAGGACATCGTGCGAATCGCCTTCATAATTGCCGATCCAGCGCGCGCCGGCGGCCTCAGCCGCCGCCTTGTGGCCGCGCGCCTTCGCGCCGTACCAGGCGACATTGCCGCGCATCGCCGTCGGAGACAGGAAATAAGCGTTGATCTTCCGCCGGAGGGCGGCGGGGTCGGCGGCGAATTCCGATCGCCAGCGCTGGCGCCAGGTCGGCGCGTCGAGCGCTGTCCCAAAAAGCTTGTTCTCCGCGTGCCAGGAAAAGCCGCCCGAATAATAGTTCGTCGTCGCGACGCCGTAGCGCGACGGCGGAACAGGGCCTCCGAACGCCTTCATGCCGGCAAGGGCCTGCGTCGTGCTAGCGACATCGGCCGTTTGCGCGCCGAGCGTCATCGTCCAGTTTTGCCCCGATCGTCCGGCTTCGGCGAGCGCCTGCGCGAAGGCGGCGGCGAATTGCGCCGAGCGATAGCCGTAACCGATGCGCGTATGGCCGGAGAGGCCGCTCTGGCGCGCGGCGAGCGCTTTCCCGATTCCGCGCGCGAATTCCGTCGAGACGCGGAATTTCGAGTTCCAGACCTCATTGTCGAGTTCGATGTAGATCGGCCGCGACAGCGGATAGCCTTGCGCCTTGAGCTCGGCGACGATCGCGCGCGCCCAGAAAAGCGGCTCCTGGCTCGCCATGATCTGATCGAACGCGGCCGCGACGGCGTCGATGCGCGCCGCCTGCGGGATCGCCGAATCGCGCAATGTCGCAGCAACGCCCGGCGGACAGCCGAGGAGCGCCGGCGCATTAAGCCAGAGGCTCGCGCCGCTCTCGACCGCGGCGCGAATGATGTGACGATCCGGAACGCGCCCGTTGAAGAAGCCAGGGCGCGTCGGAAGCGGCCGGTCCGACGCCTTGAGCTCATAGTCGCCATTGACGCCGGTCCATTCGAGAAACCGGATCGCGTGAAAACGTTGCATTTCGCCGAGCCAGCGCGGATCGAACATCGCGCCGGCGGCGACAAGCGGCTCATTGGAAGCGCGATAATAGCGGATATTCCAGACGCCGCCGGGGCCGATCCGGTGAATCGAAATCGCCGCCAGGACGTTTCCGTGGAGCGCCGGATCATAGTCCTCTTCGACGCGGTTCGCCGAGACGCGCCTAACGAAGCCGGCGCTGCCGGTTTCGATCCAGAGATCGCCGTCGCCCTGCCAGTCGAGAATCCATTTCCCTTTGTAATGGTCCGGGTTGATCGTGATCCCGCCGCGCATCGTCGTCAGAAGAAACGGCGCGCCGGTCGGCGGCATTTTCACGAAGCGGCCGGAGACAGGGTCGAATGTCCCGTCCTTCACCCATTGATCATAGAAGCGTCCGCCGACGAGAAAGTGGTTGAGGAAGGCGTCCTCGTTCGACCAGAAGGAGGAGGCGCCGGGATTGACGACGGTCAGCGGCGCGCGAGCCGCGGCGTCATCGTCAAGGATCGTCGCCGTCGCCCTGCCCGTTGCGACCGTCGCATTGGTCGGCGACGACAGGACGACGTCGAAGGCTTCTGACGGCTCCGCGACCGCTTCATTGACGCTGTAGAGCGCAAAGCCTTTCTTCACTTGCCCCGGCGTGAACGTCACTGTTCCTTTCGGAAGCGCGGCGGCGCCGAAATCGGCGCCCGTGGCGGCGCCCGAAATCGCCCATGCGACCGACGAAGCGGCCGTCGCATTCCCGGCGCGCGTGAAGCTCACTTGAAATTTGGAGCCTTCGACCGCGGACGAGGGCGTGATCGCGACTGAAATCGCCGGCGGCGTCTGGGCGCGGGGGGGCGCCGCCGCGACGGCCAGGAAAAGGAGAACCGCTGTGAATGCCGCCTTCATTTCGCTCCAACAGAAGGGAATCGAAGAACGCAAACCATTCCGCGCATGGCGGGAGCGGCGTGTATGGTTGCGGGATTTGCGCGTGTAAAGCCGCGCCCGGGTTAATCTTTGCTCGGAATCAGGCCGGCCCCGAATCGATGGGGACGCGGAATCCGGCGGCGAATCAAGCGGCAGCGGGCGGCGGAACGGCGGCGGCCTGCTCCGCTCGAGCATCCCGCCAAGATTCGGAATCGGGGCGCTACCCCAGTCAATGTTTGTTGCGGCGTTCGCCGC
>JACADX010000270.1 GCA_013389125.1 Parvularculaceae bacterium
GAGGAGCACGTAACCCTTGTAGGCCTCGCCGAGCGACCAGCCCTCGAAAGTGACGGCGCCAGCGCCGGAGAAATGGCCGATCATGGTGCCGAGCGGCCATCCGATAAAGACAGCGGCGAAGATGAACGCCGCCATCATCCGGCAGCCGGTCTCAATGTCGCGAGCGACTTTTCCGATGCGGCGCTGATGGCTTTGCGCTTCGACGGGCGCCCAATGGGCGTAATTGCGGGCGACAGCGAGCGCCGGTTCATCGCCGGCTTCGACGATTCCCTGCAAGCGGACTCTCGTCCCTTCAGTGGTCGACAGCTGCTCCACAGCCTCGTCTGTCTCGGCTATTCGCGTCATGGCCTCGCCCGGCGTCCGCAATAGCATCGAATAGCCGAATTTATAGTGAACGCCAATTGAACCGCCAGTTCAAGGGCTTATCCTGCAATTCGGCATCGCCGCGGCCGGTTAAGAAGCCATTACCTTTTGTGGAAAACTTTGATCGCCAGGCGCGAGAGACATATTTGATGCAGATCTGAGATTCATTTGAACTCGAATTGGAGCGGAGCGCCCGGCTTTTGGCTTCTCGCCGCGCCGCTTCGCGCGGCGACTGGCAACCGCATTGCAGGCGCCAGCCGCCAACCATTGCGCCGCGTCGGACGCGCATAATTTGGCGCGCCCGGAGAGACTCGAACTCCCGACATCCAGATTCGAAGTCTGGCACTCTATCCAGCTGAGCTACGGGCGCGCGCCGCAAATAGTCGCTGCGCCGGCGTTGCGGAGTCAATGGCCGGCGGTCGCGTTATCCCGCCCACGCCCGGCGCCGCTTTGCGAGCGCGTTCTGGCGCACGTAAAGCCTCATAAGCGGCCGGGACGTAAGGCGCGCCGCGGCGACGCCGAAGAGGATGGCGAGCGTCGTCGTCATCAGGACGGCGTCGGCGTCGATCAGCGCCGGATTGCCGACAAGGGTCATTACGAAAAGCGCCGAGGCGGCGCCCGGCGCGCCGCCGAACCAGGCGAGAAACATCTGGCTCTCCTTCGGCAGCATCGGCGTCTGCAGGATCGCGAGCCTCGGCCCCGCGCGCATCACCGACACTGCGGCGAGCGCGAAAACGATCGCCAACATGTCAGCCTGCAAGATGCGCGGCGCCAGCACCGCGCCGAAGGCGAAATAGGCGATCGGCGTGACGGCGCGGTCGACATAGCGGCGAATTCTGAGGCGGGTCGTCGAGGCCGCGCTTGTCTGCTCGCCCCAAAGGAGGCCGACTGAGGTCGCTGCGACAATCGGGTCGCAGCCGATCGCCGGACCGAGCGCGAACATGGCGACCGCGGCGAGAATGACGAACTGCCCGTCGAGCGCGCGCTGCTGCATCGTGCGGCGCCGATAGACCGCGCCGGCGAAGGACGCGGCAAGGCCGGCGAGGCCGCCATAGGCGAATCCTTTAAGGACGGCGAGGCTCGACTGAAACAAGGGCAGGAGCGCCGGTTCGTCGGGCGTCGAGACCGTCGCGTTGGCGGCGAGGAGGGCGGCGAGCGGAATGCCAAGCGCGATGATCGCGGCGCTCTCGTTTCGAACCGCGGTCTTGATTCCCGACGGCGCCGGGGTGTCGATCACGGCGCGGCGGTCGAATGCGGCGCCGTTGAGCATCAAGGCGCCGCCGACCAGCATCGCCGAGGGTATCGACAGCGCCGGGAGCATGATGAACGCCGCAAGCGAACAGGCGACGAAATAAAGCGGCGCGCCGCCGCATGTCAGGCGGAAGGATGACGGACATTGGCGGGCGAGCTTTGAAACGCGGAGCTGCGCCGCCGAAGCAAAGCCGAGCATCGCAAGTCCCGCCTTGGCGGCGAACGCGATGAAATCAGCGGGAGGCTCAGGAAGTTTCAGAAGGCCGAACAGGATCGCAAGGCCGGCGCCGGCGCAGATCGTCAAAGCGGGCGCCGCCGCGGCGCGGCGCGCCAGCCTCGACGATGAAATCGCCGGAATCGCTGCAAGCGCCGCAATAAGTGCAAGCCAACCCATGGAACAACGCCGATCTGATTTCGCCAGCCCGAAGTTTTCGCCCAAGGGGCCGACAAGCGAATCAACCTTGGATTGATCCGTCGCAATCCGCAAACTTTTTGAGGATAAAGATTCTGTAATGATTTCAGCGTGTTACAATGTCAGACAAAGTTATCCCCCAGTTTATCCCCCACTTTATCCCCCACCCCCTGGAGCGGCTTTATCATCATCGGCAAGGGTCGATTTCGATCCTCATTGAAGGAGATGGCCGATGGCCGAAGAAAAGGAAGAAAAGTCGGGACGCGGGCGCCTCAGGAAGGCGATCGCCAAAACCGCGCCGAAGATCGCCGCCGAGCTTGGCGGACCGCTCGCGGGCGCGGCGGTTGCGGCGATTGCGCGGGCGATTTTCGGAAAGGACGGCGCGACGGAGGAAGAACTCGCGGACGCCGTCGCCAACGCCGATGCGGAACAGCTTATCGCGTTGAGGCGCGCCGAGAACGAGTTCCGGCTGGCCTTGCGCAACGCCGCGCTCGAAGAGCGCCGCATCGACACCGGCGACCGCGCGAGCGCGCGCGACCGGCAGGCGAAGATGCGCGACTGGACGCCCTCGATACTCGGCGCACTGATCATCGCCGGATTTTTCATCACGCTTGCGGCGATGCTGGCGAAGAAGCTGCCCGCGGGCGCCGAGACGGAGTTCTCGATCATGCTCGGCGCCTTGGCGACGATGACGGCGGCGGTCGTCAACTACTTCTTCGGCTCGTCCGCCGGCTCGCGCGAAAAAACGATGCTGCTCTCCGGCGCGAAAAATATGGAGGAATGATGCGGGCGAACCGCGAGAGGCGCCGGAGCGCGTCATGAGCCGGCCCGATGTCATTATCGCCGGCGGCGGCGTCATCGGCCTGATGACGGGCTTTGCGCTCGCGCGCGCCGGCGTCCGGGCGATCGTCGTCGACTCCGGGATGCCCGCCGCGACGGACGCTGCGGCGGGGATGCTCGCGCCTTCGTTCGAAGGGGCGCTGCGCAAGGCGGGCGATGATCTCGCCGCTTTCGGAAGGAGAAGCCTCGCGGCCTGGCCGCAGCTTGCAGCGCTCCTCGCTGAACGGACGGGCGTCGATTGCGATTTCGCAAAAGGGGTACTTTCCGCCGCGTTCGACGAGACGGAAGCGGCCGCTTTCGAAGCGGGCCATGAAGGCGGCGAGGTCCTCGGCCGGGAAGCGGTTCTCGCGCTCGAGCCCTTCTTGTCGCCGCGCGTCGTCGCCGGGCGCTATTCCGAGGAAGACGGCCAGGTCGACCCGCGCCGCGTGCGCGCGGCGCTCTTGCGCGCGTTCCAGCAAGACGGCGGACGATTGCTCCGAGAAAGGACCATCGTCGAAATTCGCACGGTCAACGGACGCATGGACGGCGTGACGCTGTCCGACGGAGAACGCATCGGCGCGGGCGCCGTCATTGTCGCGACTGGCGCGCGCCTGCCGGCGCTCGTGGACGCCGCATCAGGCGGGGCGCTGCGCCCGCTCCTCCCCGAAGGCGCGCTTTTTCCGGTCAAGGGCGAGGCTCTGGCGCTCGCGCGGCCGGCGGGCGGCCCGCGCCGCGTCGTCAGGACGAAGGGCGCCTATCTTTGTCCGAAGTCGGACGGCCGCATCGTCGTCGGCGCGACGGAAATCGCGGGCGACTGGTCGCTGACGACCGACGATGCGCGCGTCAAGGCGCTACGGCGGGGCGCCGTTTCGGCGTTCGCGGCCCTCGAAGCGGCGCCGGAGATCGCCCGCTGGGCCGGGCTTCGTCCCGCAACACAGGACGCCGCGCCGATTATCGGCCCCGCGCTTGGGGCGGACGGCGTCATCCTCGCTCTCGGCTGCTATCGAAACGGCATTCTCCTTGCGCCCGCGACGGCGGACGCTGTCGCCGGCCTCGTCTGCGACGGGCGCATGGACCCCTTGATCGCCGCCTTCTCGGCGGCCCGGTTCAACCCCTTAGGAGTTTCTTGACCATGATTTGCGAGCGTTGTTGCGTATTGGAAGCGCGCCATGGCTGATCCCATCCATTCAGCGACCGCCGCCAAGGCCGCGGTCCAGGGCGCGCTCCGGAAAGCCGCCGAGAAGACCGGCGTCGGCTTTGACTATCTTTACCGCGTCGCCGCGCGCGAGAGTTCGCTCAATCCGGAGGCGAGGGCGACGACCTCAAGCGCCGCGGGCCTTTTTCAGTTCATCGAGCAGACCTGGCTTGACGCCGTGAAACGATACGGCGCGGCCCATGGCCTCGCCGACTATGCGGCGGACATTGCGGCGGGGCCGAACGGGCGCCTCGTCGTCGCCGACGCCGCGCGGCGCCGGGAAATTCTTGATCTCCGCTTTGACGCCGAAACGGCCGCAGCGCTCGCCGGCGAATTCGCGCGCGAGAACAAGGCCGCGCTTGAGGGCGCTCTTGGCCGCGCGATCGACGCCGCGGAGCTTTATGCGGCGCATTTCCTCGGCGCCGGCGGCGCAAAGAAGCTCTTGTCCGCGCGCGCCGATGAAACCGCGGCGACGCTCCTTCCCGCGGCGGCGGCGGCGAACCGGCATGTCTTTTACGACGGCGAGCGGGCGCGAAGCGTCGGCGAAGTGATCGACGGATTTCGCCGGACGATCGGCGCGGCGAAAGACGCCGTCGTCGTCGCCGGCGAGCGCACGCTGAAATCGCTCGCGCCCTACTTCACGACTGCGGACGCGCTTCGCGCGCTCATTGCGCCGGATTGGCGGGCCGGCGTCCCGGACTGGGTCGAGCGAGGGCGCGTTGATCCGCGCGTGACGCCGGGATTTGAGATCAAGGGGCTCTCGCCGCTCGTTCTCGCCGTGCTGCAGGCGCTTGATCCCGGCGAAACGTTATTGCGCGAGCGCGAATAATCATTCGCACGGCGTAAGGGTCAAGCCATGCGGAAGCTTCGTGCTCGCGTCGCCGCAGGCGGCTGCAATCTGTTCGGCGGTCAGTCCCTCGGCGGCGGAAAGGTCGGCGCCTTGAAGGCGCGCGCCGGCGAAGTCGGCGCCGCTGAGGTCCGCGCCGGCGAAGACGGCGTCGCGAAGGTCGGCGCCGGCGAACCGCGCCGCGCGAAGATCGGTTCCGGAAAAGTCCGCCCGCGCCGCCAGCGCGTCGACGAACTGGCCGCCGGGCGCGAAGGCTTCTGCGAGAACGGCGTCTTCGATCGAGGCGGCCGAAAGGCTCGCATTGGTAAGATCGGCGCCGGTGAAATCGCCGCCCGAGAAGTCGCCGGCGCGGAGCGCCGCGCCTTTAAGGTCGGCGCCCGAAAAGTCGGCGCGCGGCAGCATGGCGGCCGAGAGATTGGCGGCGGCCATGCGCGCCTTCACGAATTTGGCGCCGGCGCCGGTCGCGCCTTCGAAGGAGGCGCCGTCAAGGAGCGCGGTCGTAAATTGCGTCTCGTTGATGATGGCCCCGGCATAGACGGACTTCGGCGCGCGCGCGCCGGTGAAATCCGCGCCCGAGAGATTGATGTTGGCGGTCGCCGCGCTCGGCGGAGCGCCGATGGCTTTCTCGCCTTTGACGAGCTCGGCGAGTTCGGCGTCGACC
>JACADX010000271.1 GCA_013389125.1 Parvularculaceae bacterium
AGCGTACGCCGCTCTCGTATTTGATCGTCGCGGCGTTTACGCGCTGAACCGCGCACACTTCAGCGCACGCCGCTCTAAGGCGCGGTCTTCTTCATGCCTTCAAGCGCCATGACCCGCGCGTTCCACGCCCCGATACTCGGATAGTCGGCGAGCGGCAGGTCCATCGCCTTGGCGTGGGTCAGGCCTGCGCCGATCGCGAAGTCGGCGAGCGTTGCGGCATTGCCAACGAGCCAGTCCCGGCCCTTGAGATGCGCGTCAACATAGCCCGCCTCGCGGCGGAACTTCGCGAGCGTCGCCTCAATGACGGCCTCGTCCGCAGGACCCAATCCGAGCAGCTGCTTCACCAGGCGTTCAAACTGGATCGGCTGATAGGCGGGCGTCCAGTGCGCGACATCCCAGAAGAGCCACTGGTTGACGGCGTCGCGGCGCGCTCGGTCCTCCGGGTAAAGATCGTTTTTCGTCTTCGACGCCAGATGGATCATGATGGCGTTCGATTCGCCGAGGACGACGCCGCCGTCTTCCATAAAGGGAATGCGCGCCGCCGGGTATTTCTCCTTGACGATCGCATCCATCGGCCGGCAGCCGACATTTTCGACTGCGATCCCGAGATGGGCCGCGACCGCGAGCGGCTTCCTGACGTTCTGCGAAAGCGGAATTCCATAGATCTTGACGGGTTGCGCCATCGTGCGAGTCCTTCGGCTGTTTCAGCGCCGGCGGGGCCGGCCTTTTCCGGCGCGTATTTCGTTCTCCCGCGCCCTGCGGCGACGATCGCTTAGCCCCTAGCGCTGTAACTTGCGCATTGCAAGTAACAAGTTTATGATCTTCGAAGGCGGCTTTGAACCGCGGCGCGAACCGGCCGAGCATGCGTCCGCGAACGCCATGGCGATCATGAAAGACGAACCGCGATCTGGCTGTCCGATTGCCGCGACGCTCGACATCGTCGGCGACCGCTGGACGCTCGTCATCTTGCGCGACCTCTTTATCGGCAAAAAGCGCTACTCGGATTTTCTCGCGTCCCCCGAGCGCATCACGACGAACATTCTCGCGAGCCGGCTCGATCGCATCGCGCGCGCCGGACTTGCGAGCCGAAAAGCCTATCAGACGCGGTCGAGACGCTATGAATACGAGCTGACCGACAAGGGGCGCGATCTCCTTCCCATCCTGCAGGCGATGTCGCGTTGGGGGAACAAGCACTACCCGGAGACTTTCACGCCGCCCGCGAGCTTCATGAAGGCGCGCCGCTAGAGCTTCCCGCCATGATTCGGAATCGGGGCGCTTCCCCGGTCATTGTTTGTCGCGGCGTTCGCCGCTTCGCGCCTCACTCGCGCTGAACCGCGCACACTTCAGCGCACGCCGCTCTCGGCTTGCGTCAGTTCGCTTCGCGCCAGCGGAGCGACATGCAGGAAAGCCCGGCGTCGATCCTGCCGATTTCGTCGACAGGCAGCGGAACGACGTCATAGCCGGCGTCCGCGAGACGTTCGGCCGTTCGCCGGAACCGCGCGCCGACGAACAGCGCCTTGTTGACGCGAAGCGCGTTCGCCGCCGCTTCCTCGCCTTCCGGAACGATGATTTCGCGATAGCCCTTGAAGACGCCGGACGACGAGAGGCGGCGCGTCGTCAGGACGGTTTCATCGTCAAGAAGCGCGCAGTCGGTTTTGAAATGCAGGACGCCCTTCGGCGTTTCGACGATCAAGGCGCGCCGGCCGAGCTTTGCAAGGAGCCCCATCAGCGCTTCGGCCCCCGCTTTGTCCGTGCGCGCCGAAAGTCCGATCATGACGCGCTCCGGCGTTGCGAGAATGTCGCCGCCGTCAGCCAAGCCGTCTTCGAGCGCAAGAACAGTCTCAAACCTCTCGCAAAGGGCCGGCTCGAGCGCCGCGACTTCGCCGGCGCGGGCAGGGGCGCCGGGCCGCAGGAGGATCGCGCCTTCCGGAAAGACAAGCGCCGGGTCCTCGACAAAGATTGAATCGGGAAACGCCTCGTCGGGCGGGAGGATCGTCACCCGAAGGCCCGCATTGACAAGCGCGGCGCAATAGGCGGCGTGCTCGCTCTTCACGCCGTCGAAACTCGGATCGGGCCCCTTGCCGGCTCTCAAGCCGCGGACGACGGCGCGCGCAGGCCTCCGGACGATCGCATGGGTGAAGTCGGTGACGGCCATCGCGATCACCATAGCAGGGATGCGTCTCCGCGAGCGAGGGCGCACCGTCGAAGAAGATGAGGAAGCCGCGCTGAAGCCTGCTGTTCCGCGCGCGGCGGATTGAGCGCCGCGGACGACGGGGGCTTCATCGTCCGCGGCGCTGTTGGTCGCGTCAGCCTAGAGGGGATAAAGCCTCGCGACGTGTCCGCCTGCGCGAGGCGGGGAGGGTCGGTCCCGCGCGCCGGACAGGGGTAAAACGCGCGGACCGTCGCATTTCCGCCGCAGTTTTTATAAAATTTTCCGCGACGGATTTTCCCGTTTCGTGCGTTAAGACCCCCAAGGGGGCGTCTTTTGTCTTTCTGGAGAGCCATTTGAGAATATTGTCATGCGCCGCGCTCGCCGCGGCCCTCGTCGCGTCGCCGGTCCTCGCCGACGAGACGGCGCCGCCAAGGCCCGACAACGAGGCGAAGAAAAGCCGGGCCGCCGAAGATCTCGCGAAGAAGGCGCCGCACGAGGACGACGCGGGGCGCCTCGTCGGATTTGCGCGCCGAATTCGTGAGGAAAAAGGCTGCGCCGACGCGGCGCCTGCCTTTCGCGTCGTCGCGGCGATGGGCGAGGGCGAGGAGGCCGCGCAGCACGAGCTTGGCGAGTGCCTTCTCGAACTTTCCGGCAATAACGACATTGAAACGGCGCTCTTCCGTCAGGAAGGCGAGTTCTGGCTGACGCGCGCCGCATTCGCCGGCAACGCCAGAGCGCAAAGGAAGCTCGCGATGGAAATGGCCTCGCCCGCGAGCCCCCTTCACAACCCGAAGGGCTCTTACATGTGGGCGCTCATCTACGGAAAAAATCCGACGGCGGACCTTTACGGCTACAAGGCGCTTCCGGCGACGCTCATTCCGGGGCTTAGGTCCTCGCTCAATGAAGCCGACATCGCCGAGGCGGAAGCCTTCGCAAATGACTTCGCGCCGATCATGCTCGCGAAATACGAAGGCCCGAAACGCGACAGCGAGAAAGGCGACCGTCCCGAATTCCGCGACGGCCCGCCCGGCGGGAAGCGGCGCCCGGGGCGCTGAGCGCCGCTATATTTCCGCCAGTTCGCATCATCGCTCGCCCGTCTTCAGCCAATGCGCGCAATCGGGGGTCAAGTTGCGCGCGGCGCAGTGGTCGGCCTTTGCGACCTCTTCGGGCGACAGAACGTCGCGCCAGCGCCCGTTCGTGCCCTTATTGATGAAATTCGCGCCGCCGCCTTCGAAGACGACTTCGAGATACGGAAACGACTTCGAGGCCTGCCTCATCCAGTCGATCGTCGAGTGGGTGAGCACTTTCGAGACGAGGGCGTCGGTCGCCTCGATGCGCAGGAACGCGGCGACGTCGCGGACGGCGCCCGGAAGATCCGACTGAAGGCGGTTGAAGTGCAGCAGCATGACGTTCGGCAGGCCGCGAATATTCCACCAGCTTTGGACATGCGACCAGAACGGGATGAACGGCCAGCCGTCGCGGTCGAGAAATTCATGATAACCGCGACGAATGTTCGGATCGGCGCGAGGGAACTCCTGCCACGTCCGGTCGGGCGGATTCATGATCGCATACGCCGCCTCGGTGAACAGGGAGTGGTGATGATGCCAACTCCAATAGACGTCGCGGACGTCGCGGCCGATAAAGACGTATTTCGCCCTCGGATCGAAAACGAGCGCATCGACCGGCAAATGGGTTTTGAGTAGGCGCCGATGCTTCTGCGCGTCGGCCATCGCCAGCACGTCGGCTGCGGGAACAAACCGGAAATCAAGCCAGGGCGACACCGCCTGGCCGTAGACATCATCCGCGCCGCCAAGAACAAGTTGCGCGACGATCTGCTGCGTCAGCGTCGTGCCTGACTTCGCCCACGTGGCGATGACGATATCGTCGTCGCGAAACGAAAAATCGTTCCATCGTCGGGAATCAAGAACGGCGTTGACAATCTCGCGGCGCTTAGCCGGCTGCGCAGTTGTTCCGTCGGCCATCGGCGCCTCCCTTAATCGTCAAAGATTAGCGAGCATTCTTTCGATCGCAAAGCGAGCCGCACAAAGGAAAGCCGCCGCGCTCTGCGCCCGGCGGCTTTCCAATGGGCCAATTTGTCCCTGAGACTTTGATCTCAAGCCAAGCCGCTTATTCCGCCGCCTTGAACTGCGCCGCTTCGGTCGATTCCGACATCGCGGTCGTCGAAGACTGGCCGCCTGAGAGGGTCGTCGCGACGAGGTCGAAATAGCCGGTGCCGACTTCGCGCTGGTGGCGCGTCGCCTCGTAGCCGATCTTTTCCGCCGCGAACTCCGCCTGCTGAAGTTCCGAGTACGCCGCCATGCCGCGGTCCTTGTAGCCGTGCGCGAGCGTGTACATGCCGTAGTTCAAGGCATGGAAGCCGGCGAGCGTCACGAACTGGTATTTGTAGCCCATGGCGCCGATTTCACGCTGGAACTTCGCGATCGTCGCCTTGTCGAGATTGGCTTCCCAGTTGAACGACGGCGAGCAATTGTAGGCCATCATCTTGCCGGGATAGGCCTTTTGGACCGCTTCCGCGAAGCGCTTGGCGTCCTTGAGGTCGGGGTGCGAGGTCTCCCACCAGATAAGGTCGGCGTAGGGCGCGTAGGAAAGACCGCGCGCGATGCAGTGATCGACGCCGGTTCCGTCCTTGAGGCGGTAGAAGCCTTCCGGCGTACGTCCCTGGTCGAAATCGATGAAGGGGTGATCGCGCTCATCGACGTCGGAGGTGATGAGTTTCGCCGATTCCGCGTCGGTGCGCGCAACGACGAGGGTCGCGACGCCGCAGACATCGGCGGCGAGCCGCGCGGCGTTCAAATTGCGTTCATGCGCTTTCGTCGGGATCAGAACCTTGCCGCCGAGGTGCCCGCATTTTTTCTCGGACGCGAGCTGGTCCTCGAAGTGCACGCCGGCGGCCCCCGCTTCGATATAGGCCTTCATGATCTCAAAGCAGTTCAAGGGCCCGCCGAAGCCCGCTTCCGCGTCGGCGACAATCGGCAGGAAATAATCCCGCTTCACCTTGCCTTCCGACCACTCGATCTGGTCGGCGCGGCGCAAGGCGTTATTGATACGCCGGGCGAGTTCGGGGCCGGCGTTCGCCGGATAGAGCGACTGGTCCGGATAGACCTGGCCCGCCGTGTTGGCGTCGCCTGCGACCTGCCAGCCCGAAAGATAGATCGCCTTCAAACCCGCCTTCGCCATCTGCACGGCCTGATTGCCGGAAAGCGCGCCGAGCGCGTTGATGAAGGGCTCGGTCTTCATAAGCTCCCAGAGCTTCGTCGCGCCGCGCTCAGCGAGCGTATAGGCGATTGGAAACGAGCCGCGGAGCCGCAGCGCTTCGGCCGCCGTGTAATTGCGCTTGATCCCGGAAAAGCGGCCTTTCGGCGCCGACGGGACGAGGTCCTCGAATGTCGTCATGTCCTTAGTCTCCCAAATCGCGGAAAGGGCGATCCGGGCCGCCGCCCCGCCGCTGAAGCCGCTGATGCAAGGTTCGCGCACGGAACCATTTTTGCGGGCGCGAAGCGAGCGATGACGCGTCGCAATGTAATGATTAATACGATAGCAATTGTAATTTTGTCGCTTTTGTAAATTTTTGATGGTAGCCTTGGCTTGCCTATAGGTTGTTCCGGTCTCGAAATGGCGGATCGAAAGCGAAAACTTTTTCTGGGTCCGCAGCTCCGGCGGCTCCGGCGCGAAGCGGGGCAGACGCAGGCCGAGATGGCGGCGGATCTCGGGATTTCGCCGTCCTACGTGAATCTCATCGAGCGGAACCAGCGGCCCGTCTCGGCGGAACTTCTCGTCGGGCTTGCGAGGACTTACGGCTTCGATATTTCGCGCATGGGCGGGGCGGATACCGACGCGCTCTTCGCCGAGCTTTCGCGCGCCTTCGCGGACCCGATCTTTGAGGACGCCGGCGTCAGCCGCGAGGACGCGTTTGAAGTCGCGGCCGGCAATCCGGTCCTCGGCGCCGCCGTCGTTTCGCTCTATCGCGCCTGGCGGGCGGCGGAGGAAGAGCTCAACGCGACGCGCGTCGCCGGCAATCGCGCGACCGAGGATCCGGTCGAAGAAGCGCGCACCTTCCTTCACGCGCACCGCAATCATTTTGAGGAAATCGACCAAGCGGGGGAGCGCGTCTTCGCCGACCGCGCGGGCGCGGCGTTGTTCGACGCGCTTGCGGCGCGCTGCGAGCGCAAACATCGCCTGCGCGTGCGGGTACTTCCCGCCGAAATCATGGCGGGCGCCTGGCGCCGGCTCAACAAGCACGCCGGCGAAATCGCCATCTCGGAAACGCTCGATCACGCGAGCCGCACGTTCAATCTCGCGCTCCAGCTCGCCTTGATCGAAGAGGGCGCGGCGCTCGACCGCATCGTCAACGCCTTCAAGTTCGAGACCGACGCCGGACGGCGCCTCGCGCGGAGCGCGCTCGCCAATTACGCGGCCGCCGCGATCATGCTGCCCTACGGCGCCTTCCTGAAGGCGGCGGAGGAGCTTTCCTACGACATCGAGGCGCTCGGACGGCGCTTCGGCGCGAGCTTTGAACAGATCGCGCACCGCTTGACGACGCTGCGGCGCGACGGCGCCGAGGGCGTTCCGTTTTTCTTTCTCCGCGTCGACGCCGCGGGAAACGTATCGAAGCGCTTCACCGGCGATATTTTCCCTTTCGCGCGGTACGGCGGCTCGTGTCCCTTATGGACCGTACACGAAGCAATGAGGACGCCGCGGCGCATCGTCACGCAGGTGATCGAGCTTCCCGACCAGAGCCGCTATTTCTCGATCGCGCGTTCCGTGATGTCGGGCGCCGGGGGATATGGCGCGCCGCATGTCGAGCGCGTCGTCGTGGTCGGCTGCGCCGTGAAAGACGCCCATCGCCTCGTTTACGCCAAGGGCGTTGACCTTGAAGCGGCGCAAGCGACGCCGGTCGGCGTCGCCTGCCGGCTCTGCGAGCGCCCCGATTGCGCGGCAAGAGCCTACCCCCCCATTCGCCGCCGCCTCGTGTTCGACGAGCATCGGCGGCTCGCCGCGCCCTTCAGCTTCGCGTTTGATTAGAGCGGCGTGCGCAAAAGTGTGCGCGGTTTTGTGCAAGAACGCCGCGCAAATCAAAGCCTAGAGCGAGCGCCCTGATTCCGAATCAAGGCGCGAAGCTCGAGAGCGCATCATTTTCGCGGGGCGACCCGCGCCATGACGAAGAGCCCCGATCCGACGAGCAGCAGCAGGCCGAGCATCCGCCAGGAGGCGAGCGTCGACTGGCTCGCAGCCCAAAGGCAGAAGAAAATCCCGCCTGTCCAGACGGCGGCGAACGCGGCGCCGGCGGCGCTTGCAAGGCGCAACGATCCGGCTCGCTTTTCAAGAATGGGAAGCGCGGCGAGGCTCGCGATATAAACGACGAGCCGCGCCAGCGTCGATACGACGGCAAGCTCGACAAACGAGCCCGTGAGAGCGAGCGCGGCCGCCGCAACGCCCATGAACGCGATCGAGTTCGCCGGCGTTTGAAATCGCGCGCTGACGCCGGCGAACCAGGCCGGCAGGGATCCCGCTTCGGCGAGCGCGAAGGTGACGCGCGGCGTCGACAGGAGATTGGAAAGGAGATTACCGGCGATCGACACAAGCGCGACGATGAGAATGGCCAGCGCGCCGACCGGCCCGAAAAGCGACTGCGCGAGCGCGGCGAGCGGGGCGTCGGGCTTCGGCGCCGCGCCCATCGCCGCGACATAACCGGCGACGACGAGGAAATAAAAGAGCGCCGCGCCGCCGATGACGATCAACAGCGCGCGCGGAATGACGGTCTCGGCGCGCTTCGTTTCGCCGGCCGGCATCAAGATCGCCTCAAATCCGACGAAAGCGTAAAGGACGAGGAGCGCCGCAGGACCGAGTTTCTCGGCGGGCGGCGGCGCGCTCGCCGAAAGTCCGCCGGCGCTGGCGATCGCCGCCGCCGCGAGCGCAATCAAAGGCAGAACCTTGAGCGCGCTGACGACGTTGAGCGCCGTCGCCGCGCGCCGGACGCCGAGGATGTTCGGCGCCGTCACCGCGGCGATCGTCGCGATGATGAGCGCTGCGCGCCATGCCGGCGTTTCGACGACGGGGGCAAGTCGCGCCGCGTAGTCTGCGAAGATGACGGCGTTGGCGGCGAGCGCGGTCAGGCGCGCGAGGTAATAGGTCCAGCCGATCTCGAAAGCGGCGAAAGGCCCAAACGCCTGGCGCACCGCGACGATCGGTCCGCCGGTCTTTGGCGTCAGCGCTGCGAGCCTTGCCAGCGGCGCGGCGACGAGAAAGACAAGCGCGCCGAAAATAAGGAACAGGAACGGGCTGAAGGCGCCGAAATCCGCGGCGAGCGCCGCCGGCAGCGCGAAAATTCCGGCGCCGATCATTCCGTTAAGCGCAAGCATCGCCGAGCCCAAGGGGCCGATGGCGCGGCGGAGCGCAGGGTTCGGCGGCGCGTTCTCTTTTGGCAAGAGCCCCTCCCGCCTCTGACCGTAAAGCGGTTTCGCGAGATCGCAAACGCCCGGCCAAAATTGACGACGGACGAGGCGCGCGGCATGAGGGCGCGATGACCCCGAGGCCGCCCCTCTCCGCCTATATCCGCACAAGGAATGAAGCGCGCATGATCGCCGATGTCGTCCGGGCGGCGCACAGCGTCGCCGACGAGGTCGTCGTCATCGACTCCGGCTCGACGGACGACACGGCCGCCTTGGCGCAAGCCGCGGGCGCGCGCGTCGTCAGCCGGGAATGGCTCGGCTCCGGCCGGCAAAAGCGCTTCGCCGAAGACCAGTGCCGGCACGACTTCCTGCTTGACCTCGACGCGGACGAGGTTCTGTCGCCGGCGCTCGCCGCTGAAATCCGAGGCCTCTTCGCAAAGGGCGAGCCGGCGTTCGGGATCTATCGAACGCCGGTCGCCATCGCGCCGCCGATCGGCAAGCCGTGGGGCGGCTTCGGCGGCGTCGTCCGCCACAAACTCTATGACCGCCGCGTCGTGCGCGCGCCGGATCATGATCTCTGGGATCAGTTAGACATTCCTGCCGGCGTCGCGGTCGGCGCGCTTAAGGCGCCGATCTTTCACCATGCGTTCGCCGACGCGGCGCACCTCGTCATGAAGCTCAACCGCAATTCGACGACGCGCGCGAACGCGCTGGCGCCGAAGCCGCTGCCTATTCTCGCACTTCGCATTTTCTTCGGCCTGCCATTTTACGTCGCCAAGCGCTACGTCCTCGACGGGCTCTTCCGGGGCGCCGCC
>JACADX010000326.1 GCA_013389125.1 Parvularculaceae bacterium
AACCGCGCCTTGGCCGCGACGGCGCGCGATCCTAACGTCAGGGCGTGACATTGAAAAAGCAGACGAAAGGCGGCCGGGCGCGGCGCGAGGATCAAAGCGGCGCGGCGCGGGACTTTCTCGCCGGCAAGCTCCTCATCGCGATGCCGAGCATGACCGACCCGCGGTTTGAAAAGTCCGTTGTCTTGATGATCTCGCATGATCCCCAGCACGCGATGGGCGTCGTCATCAACAAGCAGCTCGCCGATATCGAGCTTGGCGATCTTCTGGAACAGCTGGCGATCGATCCCCGCGAAGGCGCGGGCGGTGAGCCGGTCTATTACGGCGGCCCCGTGCAGACCGATCGCGGGCTCGTCATTCATACGCTCGACTACCGGTCGCCGCAGACAATGGCGATTGGCGCGCATTTCGGCGTCACCGTGTCAAAAGAGATTCTCGCCGATATCGGCGGACGGGCGCCGATCCATGCGCCGCCGGCGAAATACCTTCTCGCGATCGGCCACGCGGGCTGGGGGCCGGGTCAGCTTGAAAGCGAAATCGCCGTCAACGCCTGGTGTCACGCCGAGGCGACGCCGGACATCGTTTTCGGCGCCGATCCCAGATCGATCTGGAGAACGGCGCTTGGGAGCCTTGGCGTCACCGGCGCGATGTTCTCGAAGGAGTGGTCGACGACGCGGCCGGGCGATGCGCCGTTGAATTAGAGCGCGCGGCGATGAACCTGTCGCAGCGCATCCCGACCGGCGTGACCTCGTTCATTCAATGAGGTTGAAATTGGCGCTGACTCTGGCGGCGCGATTGGCGGAGGCGCGAATGGGCGTGACGGGAATCGGCGGATTCTTCTTTCGCGCGAAGGATCCGGAGGCGTTGCGCGCCTGGTATGTCAAGCATCTCGGGGTCGGCTCCGCGCCTTATGGCGTATGGGAGACGCAAAAGGGGCCGAGCGTCTTTTCGCCGTTCGCGGCCGACACGGATTACTTCGCCGCCGATCGTCAGTGGATGCTCAACCTTCGCGTCGACGACCTCGACGGCCTTTGCGCCGCTCTCGGCGCCGCCGGGATCGCAGTGATCACAAAACCGGAATGGGACATGCCGGGCGTCGGGCGCTTCGCGCGCATTCACGATCCCGAAGGAAATCCGGTCGAACTCTGGCAGCCGGATCCGTCCGACTGAACCTTTCCGCCAGCGCGCCTTCTTCAGCGCTTTCCGAACAGGCGCCGGCGGAAAACGCGGCTTTGCGGCCTTTCGGCCTCCATGCTCCGTTCAAGGACGATCTCGCCGCTGTCATCCTTGCCGGCCTTCGACGCTTCAGGTTTGACGACCTCGATCGTTGCGAGTTCCGCTGAAGCTCCCGCGCCGACCGCCGACCGCGCCGGCTTGTCGTCGAGCTTCGGCGCCCCGAGATAAAAGCCCTGGCCCATGCGGCAGCCGATCGCTTTCGCCACCTCGGCCGCGGCCTTCGTTTCGACTCCTTCGGCGATCACCGTCATGTCGAAATCCCGGCCGAGCTTTGCGAGCGCCGCGACGATCTTCTTCTTGCCGCCGTTCGCGACAATGTCGTCGATGAAGGACTTGTCGATCTTCAGATAGTCGAAGTCGTATTTGTGAAGGTTCGACAGCGACGAAAATCCGGCCCCGAAATCGTCATAGGCGAGCGCGGCGCCGGCGGCCCGCAGCTTTTTGAACGTCTCGTTGATCTTCGGAGTTTCGGCGAGCCGTTCGCCTTCGGTCAGTTCAAGAACGAGCGCCCCCGGCGGCAGCTTGTGATCGCCGATCGCAAGGCGCACGTCCTCGATAAACGCTTCGTCGCGGATCTGCGAAAGCGACACGTTGAAAGCGGCGAAATACTTCTTGTCGCCGCCCGCCATTTTCTCGCAGACGTGCTTTGCAGCCGCCTTCAGCATCAAGGACGCGAGCGCGCGGCCCTTGCCGGCGAGCTGCGCCTTCCTGACAATGTCGGCGGTCGCCTGCTCCGTGCTTTCGCCCGAGGCCGGCCAGCGCACGAGCGCTTCGGCGCCGCAGATTTTTCCGGTCTCGAACGACACGATCGGCTGGAACGCCGCGACGATGTCGCCGCGGTCGATCGCGGCGACAATGCTGTCCTGCGGCGCCTCTCTGACCGCGCTAGCGGCTTTTGCGACAGGGTGCGATGGCGCAGGCCGGCCGGTCAAAGTCTCCGACGCCGCCGCGTTCTTCGCCGTCGCGGCTACAGCGCCCGTCAGCGACGCCGCCGCGAGCTTTAGCGCGTCTTCCTTATGCGGCAGTTTCGCCGCCTCATGCGCGCAGGCCGCATCCTCGATGAAGACGACAATCCGTTCGAGGCTGCCGGTCGGATCGACCGCCCGCGCGCCGCGCGCGCGGATGCGCTTGCCGCTTTGCAGCTTCAGCATCTCGTCAAAACCGCCGTCGCCTTCCGCCGAGCCGTAGATCTTCTCGTCGAAACGAACGACGTCGTCGGCGTGAACAAAGGCGCGAAAGGCCTCCGGCGTAAACGCGCCGTCGCCGTCCGCTCCCATCAAGGCGGCGAAGGACGCGGTCTGATGCCCGCTTGTCCGGCTCCAGTCCCAGACAGCGATGCCCGAATAGTCGAGCACCTGCGCTAGCTGGTTTTCCGAGACTTTGAGCGCCTCGGCGCGCGTCGGTTCATGGCGGTGCGCATGCGCGAAGGACGCCCGGCCGTCGCCGCCGAACTGCGCAACGCCTGCGAGATTGGGCGCGGCGGCGCCAGGGGAAGCCGCGCCCGCGTCCGTCAGCGCAACGATGCTGGCGAGAAGGACGCCGATCGCAAACACCGCCTGCGGGGCCAGCGACAGGGCGCCCGAGGCGCCCGATACCTGAAACAGGAGCGGCGCGGCGGCGGCCAGAGCCGCGCCCGGAAGAATGAGCCGCGCCCCAAGATCGCCGCGCGCGCCGGCGAAGGCCGACATTGCGATCGCAACACACGCAATCGCGATCATCCCGAAGCGCTGCAGACCCGCGGCCTCGCCGCCAAGCAGCGCGTTGATGAGGCCGACGCCGATCATCGAGAGCGCGCCGGCGAAGAGAAGGCCGCCGATCAGTTGGCTCCTTGTCGCCATGCCGATGGCGGCCGAAAGGAATATGAGCGCCGACGCGGCGAAAAGCCCCTCAAGGAGAAGCGACATTGTCGGCGACGGGGTCGGGCCAATGCCGAGCCACGTCGCCTGCAGCGCGCCCGCCGCGACAAGCATCAGGAAACCGCAAAACGCCGCCGCGCTCTTTCGGAGGACGGCCATGCCGGCGAGGAACGCCGCACTGATCAGCATCGCGCCGATGATGGCGCCCTTGCCAAGCGACAAGGCGCCGCCCGCGGCCGCCTGCGCCGCCTCGATTCCGACCAAAATCCCGCTTGTCATGTCGCCCCGCTATACCCCGACTGAACGCCAACCCGCATGGCGAGCCGCCGAGCGGCCCGCCGCATATTCGCCCCGTGCGGATACTCGCCGCTGCATTGCCTACTGGCAAGGGGCGAAGCGACGAGCGCCGCCGAAAATGTCGCGTAAGGTTCCCGCCCTAGCCTTTCGGTTGCGGCGGCGCGCCGCAATAATCCCGGGCGGTGCGGGCGAACAGGAGGTGGTCCCGCCAGGCGCCGTTGATGTAGAGATAGTCGCGGGCGAAGCCTTCCTCGACAAAGCCCGCCTTCAAGAGCAGCGCGCGCGAGGCCGCGTTTCCGGGCTGGCATGCGGCCTCGATCCGGTTGAGCCTCAATTCGCCGAACCCGTAACGGAGCGCCGCCTCGACCGCCCAAAGGCCGAAGCCCCGCCGGAGATAGGTCTCGCCGATCCAGTAGCCGATCGTCGCCGACTGCGACGCGTGAAGGCGGATATCCGTCAAGGTGACGCCGCCAACGAGGGTGTCGCCTCCCGCCTCGAACACATAAAGCGCAAGGCCCGCCCCGGCGCGATGCTGGCGATCATAGCTCTTGAGGCGAAGGCGGAACGCATCGAGCGTCATCTCCTCATCGCTCCAGTCCGGCTCCCAGCGCGTCAGATGCGCGCGGCTGGCGCGGCGGAGCGCGGACCATGCGGGATAATCGCCGAGTTCGGCGGCGCGCAGGCGAACGCCCTGATGCTCGATCACCGGCGGCCTTGCCGCCGCCTTTCCGAAATCAAAGCTCAACATCTTCCGCTCGCGCCGCAGGGGATTTTCTCGCCGCCGGCGGACGGATCGTCAATGCGCGCCGGCGGCGAGCGCCTTCCGGACGCCGGCGAACTCCGCAGCGCCGACGATCGCGAGCGACGGCGCGCCGGAAAGCGCCTTGGCCGCCGCCTTGCGAACATCCTCGACGGTCACCGCGTCGAGCCGCGCCTTCAATTCCTCGGTCGGCAACAGGCGCCCATGCGCGTAGAGCTGACCGACCGCCGTTTCGGTCCGCGCCGAAGGGCTTTCAAGCGCCATCAGCATGCTCGACTTCAAGAGCGCCCGCGCGCGGTCGACCTCTTCGACCGTCGCGCCTGCCGCCATCGCCTCGATCTCGTCGCGGATGATGCCGACCGCTTCGGGCGCGCTTTCCGCATCGGCGCCGACATAAGCGCCGACCGTGCCGATATCGTCATAGGAGTCCGTGAAGGAATAGACCGAATAGGCGAGGCCCCGCTCTTCGCGCACCGACTGGAAGATGCGCGACGACATCCCCCCGCCGAGCGCTTCGACAAAGACCCGCGTCGCGAAATAATCCGGATCGACGGCGGCAGAGCCCGGAAAGGCGAGCGCCACATGCGTCTGTTCGATGTCGCGCGGATCATGCATTGCGCCCCCGACATAGCAAGGCTGCGGCGCGCGGAGCCTTGGCGGCGCCGCCGGCCGCGCGCCGAAGCGGTCTTTTGCGAGCGCTGCAAGCTCGTCCGGGTCAATCGCGCCCGAAGCGGCGACGATGAGCGTCGTCGCGACATAATGCTTGCTCATGAATGCGCGAAGCCGCTCGCTCGAATGCCCTGCAACGCTCTCAACGGTTCCAAGGACCGGCCGCCCGAGCGCATGCCCGCCAAAGGCGAGCGTTTGCAGCATCTCCATCACGGCGTCGTCCGGCACATCGGCCGCCTCGCCGATTTCCTGGATGACGACGTCGCGTTCCTTGGCAAGCTCGCCG
>JACADX010000418.1 GCA_013389125.1 Parvularculaceae bacterium
CGTTACTCCGTATGACGCCAACCTGAGGACGGTGTACCGGTGGATCACCCCTTGTTGCCTCGGGGGCCTTGAACCGGCGGTTCAGGTCAGCCGGCAGGGTTCTCAGGAAGCCTCCAAGATGCGGCTTCCCTGCCCGCTCGCCGGAGCGTCCCGCGTCTTCAGGGTCTGGTACCAAGAGACCTCTTCCGTGCGGTTCGCATTCCCGGAAGAGCAAGCCCCGTGCCAGGCCGCTTTTGTGCCAAAATGATACGTATACAGATGATCAGCACACGTTATAGATGCGGCCCGCCCGCGCCCTGCAAGCCGGCGGCGAAGAATCGGCCCGGGCGTCGCGCCGGAACAAGGTCACTGCGCGTCGTCCCGCCAACGATCCGGATCGTCGATCATCGACGCCTTCAACCGGCGAAGCCCGGCGCGTCGCGCGGTCTGGGCGAGGACCGCCCACCGCCGCCGCCGGCGCTTTCGAAGAGTCCGCAATTCGTCCTGTTGCGCGGCGTCGGCGTAAGGGCCGAGGATTTTCCGGCCGAACGCCGCAAAGCGGCGCTTCAGGGCGGACCGGCTGCCGGCGCCCTTGTCGATCGCGTTGATGACGCGTTCCCGTCGCGACGCGCCTGCGGCGGCGTCGCGGAAATTCATCGATGCGCGTTCGCCGATCCGGCTTGCGAGTTTCCGTATTTCGGGATCGCGGGCGCGGCGGCGCTTCTTCGCCGACGCGGTCTTGGGCTGACGTTTCGGGCGGGCGGGGTTTTTGGGTTTTTCGATCATGCCGGCCATCATAAGACAGCCGCGAGGGCGGGGGATAACTTCGCCGAACACAGTCAACAAAGCGGCAATTGTCAACCTTAACGCGCGGCTTGCCGCTCAGGCGATGATGTCCGGCGTCAGCTGATCTTTCAGCTTCTGGATCATGTCCTTGAGCTGAAGCTTCTTCTTTTTGAGGCGGGCCAGCGCCAGCGGGTCATGACTGGGAGCCGCGCCGAGCGCGGTGATGGCGGCGTCAAGATCGCTGTGCTCCTGCATCAACAACGCGAGTCGCGCTTGCAGCGCGTCCTCATTGGCGCCGCTGAGCCCGCTTTCTCTGGCGCTGAAAAATCGCGCGACCTCGACGACATTGTCAGGGGGTTTTCCGCCGTCGTCTTCACGCGCCATGCGGCCGACCTTCGTTAAGCGCTTTCGCCGTCCGATTCGGACGGAGGAAAGGTAAGCTCGATAAGGCTTTCTAGCAATGAGACCGAAAAGCCGGGCGTTCGCGCGGCGTCCGCGAGGCGAACGTAAGCGGCAAGGTTGCGGCGCGCGCGCCCGGCACCGCCGGCTTCCTCCGCCGGCGCCAGGTCTTCGCGCGCGAGCGCCTCGAGCATGCGCTGCTCGATATCCTCGGCGGCGAGTTCGACCGCCTTGACGCTGTCGCGGAGGCGGCGCGCGGCGTCCGGAGGCGCCTGGCGCGGCGGCGTCTTCAGGTTCCGGCGAACGCTCCGAAGCGGCGCCGTTGCGGCAAGCGTCCATCTTGACGAGAGGTCGATCGCCTTCCGGAGCACGATCTCCGGCGGCTCGCGAAACGCCGTTCCGCACCACAGGCACCACAGCAGCATGTTGACATTGAGCCCGTGCGCATCCTGGAGCCTGAGCAGCAGCGGCTCCGCGCCGGTTCGCGCGTAAATCGCCCGCGACCAATCGGGAAAGCCCGGCGTCACGGCTTCGGCCTTGCGCCCTTCGGGAGGTTTTCGCCCCAGCGCTTTGCGAGCGGCGAGGAAACGCCGACAAGATCGAGCACGCGTCCGACCGACTGATCGACGAGATCGGCGACGGAGTTCGGCTCGATGTAGAAAGACGGCAATGGCGGCGCGATGATCGCGCCCATTTCGGCGAGCGCCGTCATCGTCCGGAGATGGCCGAGATGAAACGGCGTTTCGCGGACCATGAGAACGAGGCGCCGCCGCTCCTTCAAGATGACATCGGCGGCACGGCTGATGAGATTTGTCGTCACGCCGGTCGCGATTTCCGACATGGTTTTGACCGAGCACGGCGCGATGATCATGCCGGCGGTCAGAAACGAACCCGATGAAATCGGCGCGCCGACGTCGTTTGCGGCGTAACGCGCGCTCGCCAGCGATTCGAGATCGCCCGCCTTGAGGCCCAGTTCGTAAGCGAGCGTCATCTCGGCCGCCTTGCTGACGACAAGATGGGTTTCAGCGCCCGCGGATTTGAGCGCTTCAAGACAGCGTTTTCCGTAGACAGCGCCCGATGCGCCAGTCATGGCGAGGACGATCCGGAGCGGCGGATTCACAAGTCAACTCAAGTGGTTGCGCCCCAAGGTTTACCCGCTTTCAAAGCCCGCGGCAAAGCCCAAAGGTTAACAGGAGGAGGTCCGGTTTTTGTCGACAAATCGCCTGTTAAGTGATCTAGTTTCAGGGTCTGCAGCCTAACCAAGGAGGTTAGAACATGGCGCTTGAAGCACACTTGCAGTCACTCACTCAGCGGCACCAAGAACTTGAAGCCCTCCTCGCCGACGAAATGAAGCACCCCCACCCTGACGACCTGCGAGTACACGAGCTGAAGCGCCTGAAATTGCGGATCAAGGACCAGATCGAGAGACTGAAACACGACGAGCACCCGCCAGGTTAAAACGATCGCCATGAACGAACAAAGCGCCTTCCGGCCAAGGAGGGCGCTTTCTTTTTTGACCGCGACGTCATCAGAAGAGTTGAACCATGCCCGCCCGCTCCGTGATTGTGGCCGGCGCCGACAGCGCGATCGGCGAGGCCTGCGCCCGGAAATTCGCCGAAGCCGGCGACAGGCTGCTGCTCGTCGGCGAAGACGAGGAGACGCTCCGCGGTCTTGCTGAGGATCTGAAATCGAAAGTCGAGACCGCGTTCGTCGTCGCCGTCATCTCCAATCGCCTTGACGTGCACAATGTGATCGCCGAAGCGCTTGAATCCCATCAGCGCGTCGATGCGCTCGTCAACGCGACGCTGGTCGTAAGTTCCCGCGAATTTCTCGATCTTGCGGAAGAGGATTTCGCGGCGATGCTCGACGCCAACCTCAAAAGCGCGTTCCTTCTGACTCAGGCGACGTGCCGGCAGTTCGTGAAGCAGATCGAAACCTCGCCGGAGGCGCAAGCGGAAGGCGCGATCGTCAACCTGTTGTCGGTTGAGGGGGTCACCGCCGCCGCCGAACGCGTCGCGTTCGCCGCGTCGCAGGGCGGACTTCACCAGCTCACCAAGGCCGTCGCGCTCGCCATGTCGCCCTATGGCGTTCGGGTGAACGCCGTCGGCATCGGCGCGATCAAGGCCGATTATATGAAGGACTTTGACGCAAAGACCGCGAAGAGCACGGTTCCCCTAAACCGCATCGGCGATCCGGAAGACGTGGCGGAGGCGGCCTATTTTCTTGCGTCGCCGGCGGCGTCCTACATCACCGGACAGACGCTTTTCGTCGACGGCGGCCGCCTCGTCCGAAGCGGCGCCGCCGACTACGTTGAAAGAAAGACTTGATCAGCTTCCGAAGTCGGCGTCGCCGTCTTCTTTCGTTCGCGGCGCCGGTTTGCCGCCGCCGCCGAGATTTGCGAACACCTTGTCGAGATCGATCGGCTTTTCGCGCTCTTCGACATGCTCTTCGACTTTCGGCGCGACGGTTTCGCTCGCGGGCTTCAAGGACGGCCCGGCGTCGAGCGTCGGATGCAGCTTCGCCTTTCGCGCCGCCGCCTTGCGCACGAGATTGTCGAGATCGATCTGACTGCAAAGGCCGAGCCCGACCGGGTCCTGCGGCGTCAGGTTCTGGGAATTCCAGTGCGTGCGGTCGCGGACCGACTGGATCGTCGCTTTCGTCGTCCCGAGGAGCTTTGCGATCTGGGCGTCGGACGCCTCGGGATGATTGCGCACCATCCAGAGAATCGCGTCCGGGCGGTTCTGGCGCTTGGAGACCGGCGTATATCGCGGTCCCTTGCGCGGCTTTTCGGCGACGATCGTCTTCGCCCGTGCGAGCTTCATCCGGTAGTTGGGATCGGCGGCAGCCCTGTCGAGTTCCTCGCGCAGCAGCTGATTGTTGGTGATCGGGTTGATGCCGCGCACGCCCACTGCGACGTCGCCGTCGGCGATGCCTTTGACCTGCAGCGGATGAAGGACGCAGAAATCCGCGATCTGATCGAACGACAGCGAGGTGTTTTCGATCAGCCAGACGGCGGTCGCGAGCGGCATCAGCGGTTTGTCGGTCATCTCGAACGTCTCCAAATAAGTCTCCGACCCGGCGTCCCGCTTCCCGCGGGAGCCGCGCTAACCCTCGGATTTCTTTGGGAAAGCGCTGCGCCTATGGCGCATCTGCGGCGCTATATAGGCCGATACGCCGCCGCAGCCAAGGATTATCCGCCCGGCCGCAGCAGAATCTTGCCGACATGGCCGCCCGCCTCCATCAGGCGGTGAGCGGCCGCCGCGTCCTGCAGCGGAAAGACGCGATCGGTGACCGGCCGGATCGCGCCCGAAGCGAGGTAAGGCCAAAAGCGCTGTTCGATCGCCGCGGCAAGTCGGGCCTTTTCCGCAAGGCTTCGCGCCTTCATCGTCGAGCCGGAGAGCCGCAGCCGCTTTCGCATCACCTCGAAGAGGTTGATCTCCGCCTTCGCGCCGCGAAGGAAGGCGATCGACACATGGCGCCCCTTGAAATTCAGCGCCTCAAGATTGCGCGCGACAAAGTCGCCGCCGGCCATGTCGAGTACGACATCGGCGCCGCCGCGCTTGCGGATTTCGTCTTCCCACTTGCAGGTCGCGTAGTTGAAGGCGCCGTCCGCGCCGAGACCTTCGATCGCCGCGAGTTTTTCCGCGCTCGACGCGGTTGCGAAGACCCGAGCGCCGATCGCCTTCGCCGCCATGATCGCCATGACGCCGATGCCGCTCGTACCGCCGTGAACGAGCAGCGCCTCGC
>JACADX010000395.1 GCA_013389125.1 Parvularculaceae bacterium
CGATCATGTTGTCCTGCTTGTCGCCGCGAAGCCCGTGCTGCGGGCCGAACGCGGCGGAAAGCTTGACGTCGCCCGTCGCCGCGAGCGCGTCGAGAGAATGCGTCAGCGACGACGTCACGGACGCCGGGTGCGCGAGCAGCGCGACGCGCTTTCCCGCAAGGGGCCTACGCAATTCGCGGTCGCCAAGTAGGCGATCAATCCCGAATTTCATGACGCCGTATTTCGGGCGATTTCGAGCTTGAAGCAATCTATGTGATGGAAGTCGGGCTTGCCGGCCGGATGCGCGAGCGCCCAATAGGATTTCGAGCCCGATTTTTCCTCAATGATCGCCGACAATGCGCAAAGGAGGCCCTCGTCCGCGGCCTGGCCCATCCGCGCCAGGTCAAGTCGGGCGGCGACGACGAGGCACCCCGGCTCGACGCCTCGTTCAACCGCGATCCTCTCGACATTTTCAAGTTCCGCCATGCCCTCGCGATAGCGCGCGAAGCGATAGGCCGCCCATTCCGTCGAAGGAGAGAAGTTGAACTCGCAATAGGAGTCTTCGCCCTTGCCGCGAAAAAAAGCCTCAAAGCACGTGCGCCGCCAGAGTCCGTCCCTGCGCCCCGGCGGCGCCGGCGGCGGAATCGCGATGTCGCCGATCGCGCCGCTGGCGGCGAATCGCAGCATAAGCGACGTCAGCGAAAGCCGGTCGACGTCGACATTGACGCTGGAAACGGCTGCGCAATGAGACTGCGGATGCTTGACGAGCGAAGCGCGCATCGCGGCGACTAGCGAAGGCCCATCATCGCGCGCGCCTCTTTCGGCGAGGCGACCGAGCGGCCGGCCTCTTTTGCGCAGCGCGCGAGCGCCTCGATCATGACGCCGTTCGACGACGCCTTCGTTCCGTCAGGCAGATAAAAGCAATCCTCGAGCCCAGTGCGGAGATTGCCGCAAAGCTCGGCGGCGCGCCGGTGCACAGGCCAGACGTCCTCGCGGCCGATCACGGTCGCCTGCCACGGACAGTCCGGCTTCTTGTATTTGACGAGGAGCGGCAGGAGGTCGGGATCAGCGGGCATGCCCGAGGCGACACCCATCACGAAATTATAGTCGGCGTGAGCGGTCATGCCGTTTTCGATGTAAAGGCCGACGGATCGCACGATGCCGATGTCGAAGCACTCGAACTCGGGCAGCGTTCCGATTTCCGACATAACGTCGATGAAGTCTTTGACCTTCGATACCGGATTATCGAACGTCATCGGCGGCCAGGCCCAGGAGCCGTCGCTTTTCGTCTTGAGATAATTGAGCGTTCCTGCGTTGCAGGCCGCCATTTCCGGCCGGCAAGCGCGCAGATAGTCGAGCACATAGCCGTAATCGGGACCGACGACGCCGGTCGTCATGTTAATGATGACGCCGGGGCACGCGGCGCGGATCGCGTCATTGATCTCGGCGCAAATCCTCGGGTCAAAGGTCGGCAAATGGCCGAAGCCCTCGCGCTGGTCGCGATAGTGGACATGCATGATTGACGCGCCGGCGTCCCAGGCGCGCCTTGCCTCCGCCGCCATCTCCTTCGGCGTCACCGGAACGGGGTGCTGCTTCGGATTGGTGAGGACGCCCGTGAGCGCGCAAGTGATGATCGCCTTTTCAGCCACTTTCTATTCTCCCGAACTCAGGACTGCGATGGTCGCGCGGATTTGAACCTGATCGCTGACTTTCGCGAGAACCTCCGCGACGACGCCGTCGCGCGGCGCCTTCAGCTGATGCTCCATCTTCATGGCTTCGATCGTCGCAACCGTCTGGCCTTTCGTCACCCTGTAGCCGGCCCTTACTGCGACAGAGGTCACGGCGCCCGCCATCGGCGCCTTCACGCAGTCAGGGCCGGCGCCCGATTTGTCCGCCGGCGCAAGCGCGAGATCGAGATAGCGCTCCTTCACGCCGCTTGCGTCGATTTCGACGCTGCGCTTGCAGCGCGCGTAGAAGGCTGTTCCGGCGCGGCCGTCGGCGATGTAGCGGATCTCATTCCTCGTCATTGACTCAATCTCGATCGCCGAAACGCCGTTCGCACCGTTCGTTTCAACGCGATTGCAGGAGACCGTGGCGACCGCCTTGACGATCTCGCCGTTCAAAAGCGCGACTTCTACCGGAAACGCCGATGCGCCGCGAGAATTCCATCCGGTCAGCAAATCGCCGAACGGGCGTTCGACCATCGTCGCTGCAACGAGCGCGAGCGCGGCGTCGCCGCCCGGTTGCTTCCTTTTCGTCAGGCGGTCGAGGTTGGCCTCGATATAGTCCGTCGCCGCGACGCCCCGCCGGAATCCGTCGTCTTCAAGAAGGTCGATCAGGAAGTCGCGATTGTGGCCGACGCCGAGCAGGATGGTCACCTTCAATGCCGCGACAAGCCTTGCACGCGCTTCCTCGCGCGTCGCGCCGTGCGCAATGATTTTTGCGACCATCGGGTCGTAGAATGTCGTAACGCTGTCGCCCTCCTCGATCCCGCTGTCGACCCTTACCGCCGGCGGCGCGCGCCACACGTCTATGCGCCCAGAGTGCGGAAGAAAGCCGGCGGACGGGTCTTCCGCATAGAGCCGCGCCTCAATCGCCCATCCGTTTAGGATC
>JACADX010000272.1 GCA_013389125.1 Parvularculaceae bacterium
CCGCCGGAGACGGCGCCGACCGGGAGCGACCAGACGAACTCAAGCGGAAGACCCGAGTCGCCCTGATTCTTCCAGTAGACGTGCCAGCCGTCTTGAAGCTCTTGCGCGAAAGCGAGATTGAGCGTTCCGCCCGGCGCGACGCCATCGGTCTCGGGTACGAGTCGGGATCGCGCATGATCGGTGACGACGACGTCCGCGGCTGCGGCGGACGCGTCGAGGACGGCGAAGATCGCTGCAAGAAGGCCGAAAAGCCGCATCAGCCCCTGATTACGCGAGGCCGGGCGCGCCGCCAATATCCCGTTCGACGGCGTCCGCGTTCTCTCGCCGGTTCGTGAACGCGGCGAAAGATCGGGGACGCCGGCGCGCGCGGTTAAGAAAGCTTCGGACCGGACACCGCTTCGGCCTCGCTGATCCCGAGGCGGGACATCCGGCGCGAAATGAGATTGCGCCAGTTGGCGAGCGAAATGAGGTGCGAATAAAGGATCGGCAGCACGTTCATCTTGCGCAGTTCAAGGAATTGTTCGTCCGTGAGCGCATTAAGTTTCTGCTCGTCGACGCCGAAATATTGCGCGAACGGACGCGCCGCGGCGGCGCCCGCCGGCGTATATTGCGCGGTCTGGCCATGGATGAGGTCGAACTTCTTGAGGTGCGTCATCACCTGCTCGGTGAGGCGTCGGTCCTGCTCGTAGGTTTTCGTGAATTCCATCGCCTGCTTGGCGAATTCCGACATTTCGCCGTTCTCGAAGAGTTTCCGGCTCGCCGTCGGCGAAATTCCTTCATAGGCGGCGTCCATCACGAGCGCCATGCGGTCGCCGCCGCCGCATTCGCCCGCGCGCGCGAAGGGATAGCGCCGGAGATAGCCGGGAATATAGGCGAGCTGCTCCCAGTTCCCGGCGTCGTCGACGAAGAGATTGAGATCGCTGTTAAGGCCGAGGACGGCGATCGGCAGCGGCTCTTCCTTCGACATGAAGACGACCGGATAGGTCTTGCTCGCTTCCGGGATCTCGGAAACCGTCAGCGGCACGGCGCGGATCTTCGCGCAAAAGCCGAACGGCTTCGGCGCCGCGTCAAGGCCGAGGTCGCCATGCGCCTGCCGGCTCAGGAGTTCCGGCCGCTCGAACAAAAACATCTTGCCGGTGATCTGCGGCGCAATCTGGGTCTGGCTCATGGCTTCCTCGGATGACAATGTCTCCACCGGCGTCTCCACCGGCGCGCTCGGCCGCCGGCCGGGGCGAGGCCGGCCAAGTCGCGCGTCGCCTTAGCAAAAAGGCATGGCGGGTCCAAGAGCGGCCCGGAAATTTCACGCGCCCGCAAGAAACCCGGCGACCGCCGCCGGATTTTCGAACGGCGCGAGATGGCTGACGCCGTCGATGAGGACGATTTCCGCGCCAAGCCGGCGAAAGCGCCGGATCGAACTCGGCGGCGTCGTCGACGAGGGATGGCGCGCGGCGAGGACGGCGATCGGCGCCGGCGCCTTTTTGGCCGCGCCCCAGAAATCATGGGCTTGCGCGGCGAAATTCGCCGCCTCCCAGGACGGCGCGCAAGAGAGCGACGCGCCCGCCGCGGTCACGTCAAGGCCGTCGCTGAGATAATCTTCAAGGACGCCGCTCGCCCATGACGCGAAAAGCGGCTTTTTCGAATAGCTCGCGAGAACGCTCGCGCGATCAGGCCACGCGGCCCTTCGCTTGCGCGCCCCGGCGACAAGCGGCAGGCGCCAGGCGATCAGCGGCCAAAAGGGCGTTCGGGCGGCCCAATACCAGGCTTGCGGCATGGCGACGGGCTCGACGAGGCGGAGCGCGGCGACGTCCGCGCGCCCGACCGCGGCGAGCGTTACGGCGACGGCGCCGAGGCTGTGGCCGGAAAGCGTCCAGGGCGCGCCGATATTGCTCTTTGCACGGATCGCCGTCAGGAGCGCGCCGATGTCCGCGCCGAAAATGTCGAGCCCCCTCAGACCTTTGCGATCGGTCGGCAGCGACGTTCGTCCGTGACCGCGAAGGTCGACGGCGTAAACGTCAAAGCGCGGCCCCAAATGTTCGAGCATTTGACGGTAAGCCGACGCGCAAAAGCCGTTGGCGTGCGCGAACAGCAAGGGCGGCGCTCCCGCCCGCCCGAAGCGGAGAACGGCGATGCCGCCGCCCGGAACTGCGATCCGGTCCCTATTGAGTTCGAAAGCGACGGCGTCCCGTGTCACGGCGGCGGCTTACGCGATCTGTCCGCCTGCCGCCAGCTTGTAGAGCGTCGCAAGATGCAGCGCGTCCTCAGCCGCCCGGTGCCGGCGCGGCGCGAGACGATCCGCCCGCTGAAGAAAGGCGGCGCGCGCCTCCGCCGTAAGATCCGGCATCAGCTGACGGAAATCGCGCAATCTTATCGGCGGCCTCTGTCCCGCGGCGTCATAGAGCCGCATGAGCCAAAAACCGTCCCAGTCCGGGGCGTCAGAATAGACGGCGCACGGGCCGAGCGCGGCGCCGATCCGGTCGCAGGCCGCGGCGGCGCTGACCCCGAGGTCGCTCAGCATGAGCGCCGAAATGCCGTGCAGGCGCTCCGCCTTGGGGTCCCAGAACTCCATCGACCAGTCGGGAGCGGGGCTGACAAGAAAGGATTCGCCGGCCCCGTCCTCGAAAGCCCAGCCGACTTCGATCGGCCATGACCGCGCGCCGAGCCCCGAG
>JACADX010000419.1 GCA_013389125.1 Parvularculaceae bacterium
AGTCTGTCGGCATTGACATAGATCCCGCGGTCAAGAAGCGACGCACGGCAGCGACATTCGCCGCTGATCGCCTTCGCGCGTTCGCGCGCAGGCTGCGCCAGATGTGGGGTAACGTGCGGAAAACCTGAAGCGTAATGCGAAAAGTGGGAGCCGGCTCTTTGCGCGATCAAGCGACAAATCAAAAGACAAGCGCGAAACGCTGATCCCGGATTTGCGCATTTCGCGCTGTCGGAGATTATGCGCCTCGAAGCGGGCGGGCGAAAATACCTCGCTGGTTTCCATAAACTTATTGAATCCGCTCAACATAAAAAGTTATCCCCCCTCTCGAAGGGCGGCTCCAGAGCGGCGTGCGCTGAAGTGTGCGCGGTTCAGCGCGTCAACGCCGCGACAAACAATGACTGGAGCAAGCGCCCGATTCCAATTTGTGGCGCGAAGCTTTAAAGTGGCCTTGGCCGAGATTGGCGCGCCAAAGCGGTTGTTGGGGAAATGGATTGGATGCTGGATTGGACATGACAGGGCAGCGTGTTGTGTCGCTGAATTGCGGCGGAGCGCGCCGCCTTGCCGCGCGCCGCACGGCGCTCCGGCCGGCTGGGCGCCTTCCACGGGACGCAGAATGGCGCCGAATTCGGCGGCCAACTGCGCCGGCGATGGGTTTGTGCAAGAGGAGCGCGCGCGCAAAGGGCGGCTTTCCGGCCGCCTGGACGATCATTCCGGCGCGGAGGGGCGGCGCGCGATGAGCGAGCCCGTGCACATCATTGGCGCCGGGCTCGCAGGGAGCGAGGCGGCCTGGCAGGCGGCGGAAGCGGGCGTCAAGGTCGTCATCCACGAGATGCGCCCCCTAAAGATGACCGAGGCGCACCGGACGGGCGCTTGCGCCGAGCTTGTCTGCTCGAATTCCTTCCGCTCCGATGACGCCGACCTCAACGCGGTCGGATTGCTGCACGAGGAGATGCGGCGCGCGGGCTCGCTCATCATGGCCGCCGCCGACGCGAACAAGGTTCCCGCCGGCGGCGCGCTCGCCGTCGACCGCGAGGCGTTCTCCTCAGCCGTGACGGCGGCGCTCAACGCCCACCCGAATATTTCGTTCGAAATGGGAGAAATCGCCGGGCTCCCGCCGGACGCCTGGACGAATGTCATCGTCGCGACCGGGCCTTTGACGAGTCCTGCTCTTGCAAACGCGGTACATGCGCTTACCGGCGAGGACGCGCTCGCCTTCTTCGACGCGATCGCGCCGATCGTCCACAAGGAGACGATCGATTTCGACGTCGCGTGGATGCAGTCGCGCTACGACAAGTCCGGGCCCTTCTCGAAGGATTTGGGCGGCGACGGCGCCGACTACATCAACTGCCCGCTCGATAAAGATCAGTATGCGGCGTTTCATGCCGCGCTGATGGCGGGCGAGAAGACCGAGTTCAAGGAATGGGAAAAGTCGACGCCCTATTTCGAGGCCTGCTTGCCCGTCGAGGTGATGGCCGAGCGCGGGATCGACACGCTCCGCTTCGGGCCGATGAAGCCGGTCGGCCTCACCGATCCAAGGACCGGGCGCCGGCCCTTCGCGGTCGTGCAGCTGCGCCAGGACAACGCGCTCGGGTCGCTCTGGAACATGGTCGGCTTCCAGACCAAGCTGAAGCACGGCGAGCAGGCGCGGATCTTCCGCATGATCCCGGGGCTTCAAAACGCGGAGTTTGCGCGACTGGGCGGCATTCACCGCAATACGTTCCTCAATTCGCCGAAGGTGCTCGACGAGCAACTGCGCCTTAGGGCGCGGCCCGCCTTGCGGTTCGCAGGGCAAGTGACGGGCGTTGAAGGCTATCTTGAAAGTGCGGCGGTTGGGCTCCTCGCCGGGCGTTTCGCGGCGGGCGAGTCCTTGCAAATTCTCGCAAATCCGCCGCCGCGAACAACAGCTCTTGGGGCGCTTCTCCACCACATAACGGGCGGGCATCTTTGCGGCGGACGCGAGACCTTCCAGCCGATGAATGTCAATTTCGGGCTCTTTCCGGCAGTCGAGGAGCCGCGCCTAGACGCTGACGGCGGCCGTCTTAGAGGCAAGGACAAGGGCCGGGCGAAAAGGCGGGCGCTCACGCAGCGCGCCTTGCTCGATTTAAACGTATGGCTCAGGAAATTGCCGCAAGCTGCTGAATAGAAATAAAAAAGGCCGCGACGGCGAACCGTCGCGGCCCCGCCCGAAATGCAGCTTGGGGGTGACTAGCCGCACCTCTGGACCTGTTTCGCGTGTCTATAATCGGAAGACGATCGCGGGAACTTTTGGGAGTGACTTTTAGATCACTCGTCCTAAAATTGAGCGGTGATTTAGTCGGGCTTGGTCGCCTGGTCAAGCGGGTCAACGTAAAATTTTGTTAGAGAATAACAAGGCGGGGTTGCGGTGGGGGACGATGACGCTTCAACACGAGCGTTCGACGAATTCAGGGCGGGGCTCTCCGCCTTGCGCCCGCCCCGCCCCAGCATCGCCCTTGTTGAAAGCCTGTCGCCGAAGGGTGGCAAGACGTTGAAGCAGATTCTGACGGCCGCCCGCGAAGTCTTCATCCGCGACGGCCATGCCGGCCTCTCCTTGCGCAAGGTCGCCGATGAGGCGGCGCTTTCTGTCGGAAACGTGAACTACTATTTCGACTCAAAGCGCGCGCTTCTCGAGGCGACCTTGCGGGAAGCGCTCGCCGATTATGTCGACGCGCATATCGCGCAGGTCGAAAGGAGCGACGGCGCGCCGCTCGATATCCTGCTCGACATCGTCACATTCTATGTTTCAAATGCGCGCGCCTCCCATGGGCTCTTTTTCCAGATGTGGGGCTATGCCGCGAGCGATGAGGACGGGAAGGCGCTGGTGCGCGATCTTTATCGGTCGGTCGGCCGTCTCATTTACCCGCTGGTGCGCGCGGCGCGGCCCGACGCCTCCGAAGAGCGCCTGCGGGAAATTGTTCTGCAGCTCTTCAGCCTTGAAGAAGGAGTGAAGCTCTTCATCGGCCTGGGTCCGGACAATCAGCCGGCGCTCCTCGCCGCCGAACGGCACACGCGCGCGCTCGCCCAGAAGCTGATCCTCGCCGAGTGAGCGGGGCCTTGATGCGGCGCTGACGAGCCTTCATGGTCGCGCGATCAGGGAGCGGTGGCAATGACGCATTCCGCGATCGAAATGACGATCGAGCCGAGACGGCGCGATCTCGGCGGTTTCACCGTCGGCCGCGTTTTACCCTACGCAAGGCGGCGGATGGTCGGACCGTTCATTTTCTTCGATGAAATGGGCCCCGCCGAATTTGCGCCGGGAACCGGCATCGACGTGCGCCCGCACCCGCATATCGGGCTTGCGACCGTCACCTATCTCTTCGACGGCGAGATCCGTCACCGCGACAGCCTCGGCTTTGACGCGATCATCCGGCCGGGCGATGTCAACTGGATGACGGCCGGCCGCGGCATCGTGCATTCAGAGCGCACGGACGATCCGAAGCGGCGCAGCGGACAGCGCCTGCACGGCGTTCAAAGCTGGGTCGCGCTTCCGGACGACGCGCTCGAAACCGAACCCTCGTTCCATCACCACCCAAGGGAGACCCTTCCAGTCCTGCGCCGGAACGGCGCCGAGCTGCGTCTCATTGCGGGAACGGCGTTCGGCGCTGCGTCGCCGGTCAGGACATGTTCGCCGATGTTCTATCTCGGCGTCGAGGCCGCGCCCGGGGCGGAAATCCCGCTGCC
>JACADX010000327.1 GCA_013389125.1 Parvularculaceae bacterium
AGGGCGCGGGCCGCCCGGCGCGCCGCAAGGCGCAAACGGCGCGCCGGAGAGGCGAAGCCCGAAACCGTCGCCCGAAGGGAAATTGCCGAATGCGCCGGCGCACGGGCCCTCGAATGGCGCAGCGCCGGTCCGGCGCGCGCAGGACCGCTTCGCCGCCCTTGATCTAGGCACGAACAATTGCCGGCTTCTGATTGCCGCGCCGCGCAGCAAGGGATTTCGCGTCTTCGACGCTTTTTCGCGCATCGTGCGGCTTGGCGAGGGAATGTCCGCTTCCGGCGCTTTGTCCGCGGCGGCGATGCAGCGCACGATCGACGCCCTCAAAATATGCGCTGAGAAAATCGAACGCCGCGATGTGACGCGCCAACGCTGCATCGCGACCCAGGCCTGCCGCGCCGCGTCAAACGGCGCGGAGTTCCTCTCTCGAGTGCGCGATGAAACTGGCCTTCAATTCGAAATCATCACGCCCGCCGAAGAAGCGCGTCTCGCCGTCGCTGGATGTGCGGACCTTCTCGACGGAAGCGTCGCGGCAGGGCTGATCTTTGATATCGGCGGCGGCTCGACGGAGCTTTCCTGGGTGCGCCCGTCGAGGACCGAGGGCGCGCAGCCGGACGTTGCTGCGTGGACGTCGCTTCCGATCGGCGTCGTATCGCTGTCCGAGCGTTTCGGCGGCCGGGAGATCTCGCGCGCGACCTATCAGGAAGTCGTCGACTGGGTGCGGGGCGAGATCGCCGCTTTCGGCGATCCGGCGGGTCTTCGCAACGTCTTCGTGTCGGGCGGCGCGCATTATCTCGGCACGTCGGGGACAGTGACGTCGATCGCGGGCGTTCACCTCAATCTTGCGCGTTACCGGCGCGACGCCGTCGACGGTCTGTGGCTCTCAGCGGACGAAGTGCGCGACGTGACCGAGCGTCTTCGCGCCATGAACTACGCGGAGCGCGCCGATGAGCCCTGCATCGGCGTCGAGCGCGCCGATCTCGTCGTCTGCGGCTGCGCCATTCTCGACGCGCTTTTGCTTGAGTGGCCTGCGACGCGCATTCGGGTCGCCGATCGAGGGTTGCGCGAGGGAATTCTCGTCGGCCTCGCGCAGGCGCATAACCGGGAGCGCGACAGAAGGCGCTCCCGCCGTCGACGGCGAAACGCGGCGGCGCGCGTCAATGCTTCTTGAACGGGCCCCCGAGCGCCTTTCCGGCAATCGCGCCGGCGTCAGGACCGGCCCGCTTGGCGGCCGATTGCGGCGAAATCCCGATCGGGTCGCCTTTACGACCTGAAAATCGCTCTGCTATAGCGCGCCATGGAGCGGCGAAGACCGGCATCAAAGGGCGGGGACAAGCCCAAGAAACGCGCCCCGACGGACCGGGCGACGACCGCGCTCGGCGCGATTCCGGAAAAGCGCAGCCTGAAGATCGACCCGAAGAAGATCAAGGCCTCGCCCGAAGGTTCGGGCCGGCGCGAAATGCGCGTCAACGTCAAGACCGCAAAAAAGCGCAAGCTCTCCTCGACGCTCTGGCTCGACCGGCAATTGAACGATCCATATCTCGCGCGCGCCAAAGCGGAAGGCTATAAGAGTCGCGCCGCCTATAAGCTCATCGAGCTGAACGAAAAATTCCATCTCATCGGCAAGGGGTCGCGCGTCGTCGATCTTGGATGCGCGCCCGGCGGCTGGCTGCAGGCGGCAGTCGAGGCGGGCGCGGCGCGCGTTGTCGGGATCGACTGTCTGTCGATGGCGCATGTGCCGGGATCGGAGCATTTGGAGCTCGACTTTCTCGACGACGCGGCGCCGCAAAGGCTGAAGGATCTGATCGGCGGCGAGGCTGACGTCGTCCTATCCGACATGGCGGCGCCGACGACCGGCCACAAAGGCACGGATCACCTCCGGATCATTGCGCTCGCCGAAGCCGCGCTCGATTTCGCCGAAGACACCCTCGCGCCGGGCGGCGCCTTTCTCTGCAAGGTGTTTCAGGGCGGGGCCGAAGGCGCGCTTCTTGCGCGCCTTAAGGAGAAGTTCACGACGGTCAAACACGCCAAGCCGAAATCGTCGCGCGCGGATTCGGCGGAAATATACGTCGTCGCGACGGGATTCAGGGGAAGGAGATCAGCATGAGGAATATTTTGGCCGGTTGCACGGCGCTCGTATTCGTCGGCTGCGCCGCAACCAACCAGAGTTCCGACGCGCCGAAGCAATATCAATCGCTCGCGGCGCCGACGCCGGTCGGCGTCGCCCTCGTCATCAAGTCGGAGAGCGACGGCCAGAACGTCACGGCGAAAGTCGGGACGCAGATCGCGGTCGAACTCGTCGGCGTGCCGACCGCCGGCTATGTGTGGACCGTGACGGAAAAGCCCGACTTCCTGGAGGCGGCGGGCGAATATGGCGGTCCGACGTCTTCCGCCCAGCTCGAGCCGGGGTTCGCGGGCGGCAGTCACTGGGAGGCCTTCCTGTTCAATGTGATGACGTCGGGCGAGGGCGTCTTGCGTCTTGAACAGCGCCGCCCGTGGGAAGGCGATACCGAACCCGCGGCGGACGAATTTTCCGTATTCTTGTTCGCGGAGAAGTAAATTGCCGTTCGTGCGGATCGGAGCGATCACGGGGCTTGCGGGCGGCGCGCTCGATTTCGTCGCGGCGCCAACGATCTATCCGGCGGCCTATCCGGGCCTCGCCTTCTCGCGCATCTGGCAGTCGGTCGCCGAGGGCGTGCTCGGCGAGGCTTCCTATGAAGGCGGCAGGGCGACCGTCGCCCTCGGGATCGGCCTTCATTTTTTCATCGCCCTGTGCGCCGGCATGGTCCTCGCATTCGCCATGTCGCGCGCCGAAGTCTTCCGGCGCGTCTGGTTCGTGAGCGGCGCCGTTTACGGCGTCGCCATGTATTATTTCATGCAGAAGATCGTCCTGCCGCTGTCGCTGATCGGGGAACGGCAGCAAGACCTGAAATCGACCGCGATCGGGCTTGCGATTCACATTTTCATTTTCGGCCTCGGTTCCGCCTTCATCGCGGCGCGGCTTCTCAAAGGAAAGACTCATGCAAGTTCGTGAAGCGCTGACGTTCGACGATGTGCTGCTTGAGCCCGGCCCGTCGGAAGTGATGCCCTCGCAAGTTTCGACGAAGGCTCGCCTGACGCGCGAGGTGACGCTCAACATTCCGATCCTTTCCTCCGCGATGGACACCGTAACCGAGGCCGAGATGGCGATCGCGATGGCGCAGCATGGCGGCATCGGCGTTCTTCATCGCAATCTCTCCGTCGACCAGCAGGCCGAACACGTCCGGCGCGTGAAGCGCTTCGAGAGCGGCATGGTCGTCAACCCGCTTACGCTGACGCCGGAGGCGACGCTCGAGGAAGCCTGGAAGATCATGGATGAAAGGAAGATCTCCGGATTTCCCGTCGTCGAAAAGCGTGACGCGAACGGCGTCGGGAAGCTCGTCGGCATCCTGACGAATCGCGACATGCGTTTTGCGACGGACGGCAAACAACGCGTCGCGGACCTGATGACGAAGAAAAACCTCGTAACGGTCCGCCCGCATGCGAGCCGCGAGGAGATCACCCGCCTTCTCCACCAGCACAGGATCGAACGTCTCATCGTCGTCGACGACGACTATCGCTGCATCGGCCTTGTCACCGTCAAGGACATCGAAAAGGCGCAGAAATATCCGAACGCCGCGAAGGACGCCGAAGGACGGCTTCGCGTCGCCGCGGCCTCGACCGTCGGCAACAAGGGATTTGAGCGCGCCCTCGCCCTGATAGACGCGGGCGTCGACGTCGTCGTCATCGATACGGCGCACGGCCATTCATCGCAGGTCCTCGAACAGGTGACGCGCATCAAGAAGGCGTCGAACGCCACGCAAGTCGTCGCCGGCAATGTCGCGACCTACGAAGGCGCGAAAGCACTCATCGACGCCGGTGCCGACGCGATCAAGGTCGGCATCGGTCCTGGTTCGATCTGCACGACGCGGATCGTCGCCGGGGTCGGCGTGCCGCAGCTGACCGCGGTCATGGACGCCGCGCGCGCGGCGAACGGAACGGGCGCCGCCGTCATCGCCGACGGCGGCGTCAAATATTAGGGCGATATCGCGAAGGCGCTCGCCGCGGGCGCCGATTTCGTGATGATCGGCTCGCTGCTCGCCGGAACCGACGAGGCGCCGGGCGAGATATTCCTCTATCAGGGTCGCCCGTACAAATCCTATCGCGGCATGGGCTCGATCAGCGCCATGGCCCGAGGGTCGGCCGACCGCTATTTCCAGGCCGATGTCGCCGAGCAGATGAAGCTCGTGCCGGAAGGGATCGAAGGCCAGACGCCGTACAAGGGCCCCGCCGGGCCGATTCTCCATCTGCTCGTCGGCGGGGTCAGGGCGTCAATGGGCTATGGCGGCGCGCCGACGATCGAGGACCTGCAGAAGCGGGCGCGGTTCGTCAAAATCACCAATGCCGGCCTTCGCTAGAGCCACGTTCACGACGTGCAGATCACGCGCGAAGCGCCGAATTATCCGACGCAAAGTTAAGCGAATTCCGTTACGTGTCAGGCGACTGGACGCGACGCGTTACTCTCGACCCCTCTCCATCACAATGTCCCCGCACCTCACGCCCATCCTCCTGCTCATCGCGTCAAACGTCTTCATGACGCTCGCCTGGTATGGGCATCTCAAATTCAAATCGACGCCGCTCCTCATCGTCATCGTCGCGAGCTGGGGGATCGCCTTCATCGAATACTGTCTCGCTGTGCCGGCGAACCGCATCGGCCATGCGGTCTATTCGGCGGCGCAATTGAAGACGATGCAGGAGGTGATCACGCTCGTCGTGTTCGCGATCTTTTCCGTCGTCTATCTGAAAGAAGAAATCAGCTGGAACATCGCCATCGGTTTTGCGCTGATCGCCCTCGGCGCCTGGTTCGTGTTCCGGGGATAGGCCATGCGCGAATCCGGACGCGTTTCCGCCGCGATCAGCATCATTGAGGACTTCGAGCGCCGCCGCGTGCCGCTCAAGACCGCGATCGCCGACTGGGCGCGCAACGCGCGCTTCGCGGGCGCCAAGGACCGCGCATGGATTTCCGGGCTGTGCCTCGACGTGTTGCGCCGGCGGCGCTCGCTCTCGGCGGCGATGGCTGATGAAGGCGCGCGCGCCGCAACGCTGGCCGCGCTCCGCTTCGTCTGGGGCCGAAGCGTCGACGACATCGCCGCTCTCGCCGAAGAAGCGCCGCATGGGCCAGGCCCTTTGACGCCCGTTGAATTGCAGGCGCTGCGCCGGGCTGAGCGGGCGGAAATGCGGCCGCTCGCAGTACGCGCCGATTTTCCCTCATGGCTGGAATCATCAGTCCTGAGAGCGTTTGGCGATTGCGCCCGGAACGAAATGACCGCGTTCGCCGCAAGAGCCGACGTCGATCTGCGCCTCAACACGTTGCAGGCTTCGCCTGAAAAGGCGCTCGCCGCGCTTGCAACGGTCGGCGCCGCCGCCCATCCCTTCGTCAAGACCGCCGCGCGCATTGCCGCGCCCGGCGCGACGGACCGCGCGCCCGCCGTGACCGTCATACCCGCCTTCAACAAAGGCTGGGTCGAGGTGCAGGACCTAGGGAGCCAGATCGCGACGCTTGCGGCTGGCGACGTCAAGGGCGCGCAGGTTCTCGACTTTTGCGCCGGCGGGGGCGGCAAGACGCTCGCGCTCGCCGCGCTGATGGCGAACAAGGGCCAACTCTACGCATATGACAGCGACGCGCGCCGGTTGCAGCCGCTCTACGAGCGCGCCCGCCGCGCCGGCGTCCGCAATCTGCAAATCGTCAATCCGGCGACGGACAAGGCGGCGCTAGAGGCGCTCGCGGGGAAAATGGACGTGGTCTTCATCGATGCGCCATGCACGGGTTCAGGCACCTGGCGGCGTCACCCCGATACGAAATGGCGCGTGACCGAGGACCAGCTGAAGCGCCGCACGGTCGAGCAGGACTTCGTCCTCAGTGACGGCGCGCGCTTTGCGAGGCTCGGCGGGCGCATTGCGTATGTCACCTGCTCGTTTCTGATGGAAGAGAATGAGGATCGCCTCGAAGCGTTTCTGGCCGCGCATCCGGAATTCCGTCAGATGCGCGCGCTCGAAGAAATCGAACGGTCCGGCCTTCTTACCGTCGAGGGTCGCGCCGCGCTCGCCCCTTGCGAGACCGCAAGCGGCGCCTTGCGCATGACGCCGGCGCGAACGGGCACGGACGGATTTTTCGTCGCGGCGCTGCGCCGAGAGCGACGCTAGAGCTTCGCGCCATGATTCGGAATCGGGGCGCTTGCTCCAGTCATTGTTGTCGCGGCGTTCGCCGCTTCGCGCCTCACTCGCGCTGAACCAAGCACACTTCACCGCTCGCCGCTCTAGGCGCTTCAGCAACGACTACAGCGTCTTCTTCATCTCGGTCAGCGTGATGACGCCGCGTTCAAAGCGCTGCACCGCGCGCTTGTTGTCGATCTTCAAGGCGAAGACGATCGCGCCGTCGAGCGTCGTCACGGCGCCGGTCTTGGCTGTCGTTTCCGGCGCCGCAAAGGCGATGACGTCGCTTGCGCCTTCATACTTGCCGAGCGTGCCGTCCTCGCGCCCGACAAGGATCGTATAGACGCCCTCGAACTTGACGCCGTTCGAATAGTCGATCTTCTCGCCTTTGACCGCTTCGGCGCTCAGTAGCGGCACAAGCTCGGCGACCGTTGCGATCCCTTTGGCCTCAACCCATTTTGCGCCCACGTCGCGCTCGATCGCGTAACCGCCGCCATCGACGGGCACGAGCCGCAAAGGCGCGGACTTCCCTGCGGCCAATGCGGGCGCAGCGGCGAGGCAAAAAAGGACGAGAAGGCGCATGCGGATCTCCCTTGATCGAAGCGGGGACGCAACAGGACTTATAATAGCGCAACTCCCGGCATAGCGTCGCTATCGGGGATTACCCTTGTGTAAGAGGCAAGGGGAACATGGCGCGAATCAGGGTGACGACAGCGGCTCAGTCCGCTAAACGCCCGCCAAGGCAGGAATAAAGATGTCGCTCGACCCCCACGCCGCCCTTCACGAGCGCGTCCTGATCGTCGATTTCGGCTCTCAGGTGACGCAGCTGATCGCCCGCCGCCTCCGCGAAGCGGGCGTCTATTGCGAGATTCACCCTTTCAACCGCGCCGATCAGACATTCATCGACGAATACCGGCCGAGGGCGATCATTCTTTCGGGCGGACCGGCGAGCGTCAAAACCGCCGCCTCTCCGCGCGCGCATCCGGCGGTGTTCAGC
>JACADX010000362.1 GCA_013389125.1 Parvularculaceae bacterium
AATGCGTTCGGCCGCCGCGTCGGGCTCCGCAAAGTCCGCGCGCTTCAGCGTCGCGGCGACATAGTCGCGATAGCGCGCGCGCTGGTCGGCAAACCGGTCGTCGAGATAATAGTCCCGGTTCGGCAGGCCGAGCCCGCCCTGCGTCAGGTAGACGGCGTAGCGGTCGGGCCGCTTGGCGTCGACATCGATGAAGGCCGCAATCGGCGCCGCCATGCGCGGCGAGGGCCTCAGGAAAAGCGCCGAGATCTCCTCCGGCGTCGAGGCGGCGTCGATCGACTCGAAGTCGCCCGCGAGCGGCGCAAGGCCCTTTGCATTGATCGCGGCGCCATTGAGGTAGCTGGCGTAGAAATCGCGGATCTTCTGTTCGGGAGAACCGGGGGCGGGACGCGCATTCAAAAGTTCGTCGACTATCGCTTGCAATCGCGCGTCGACCCGCTCCGCAACCATGGTCAGCGCGCCGTAGCTCGAATAGCCGACGGGAAGCGCGAACGACTTCTCCCATGCGCCGTTGGCGTAAGCGTCAAAGTCGTCGCCTGGATCGATCGCGGCGTCGATCCCTGCGACGTCGACGCCGAAGGCGCCGAATTTCGGCGCGCCTGGCGCACCCGCAGCGGCGCGCTCGGCGTCCGCCGGACCCTCGGCGCCGCGTTTGGGCGTTTTGTCCTTTCCTCCGCAGGCGGCGAGGGCAACGAGCGCAAGGCCCGACAGAATGGCGCGTTTCATAGCCGGCTCCGACGCGACTTCCGCGTCCTAATCGCGACCGTCGCGCGTCGCAAGCGCGCCCCGCCGCTTGTCGCGCCAGCCGGATTCGGTCATTTTCGAAGTCGCCCCAAGGCAGCTGTCGCCGCGATGGACCTTCGAACCGTCATCCGCTCGATTCCTGACTATCCGAAGCCCGGAATCATGTTCCGCGACGTGACGACGTTGTTAGCCGACGCGCGCGGGTTTCGGCGCGCCATTGACGAACTCGTGCAGCCGCTTGCGGGAGCGAAGATCGACAAGGTCGCCGGGATCGAAGCGCGAGGCTTCATCCTCGGGGGCGCCATTGCGCACCAATTGTCCGTCGGCTTCGTGCCGATCCGCAAGAAGGGCAAGCTTCCCTACAAAACCATCGGCGAGCGCTACGAGCTAGAGTACGGCGTCGATGAGGTTGAAATCCATGTCGACGCGGTAAGGCAAGGCGAAAAGGTTCTGCTTGTGGACGACCTTATCGCAACGGGAGGAACCGCGACGGCCGCAATCAGACTGCTTGAGCGGGCGGGCGCCGAGGTCGTTCTGTGTTCATTTGTCGTCGACTTGCCGGATCTTGGCGGCGCGGCGAAGCTGCGCGCCATGGGCAAGGAAGTCGTCGCGCTCGTCGCATTCGAAGGTCACTGACTGATGACGCTGTTTCTCGCCGGGCTGGCGGTCTTTTTCGGAACCCATCTTTGGACCGCGTTTGCGCGCAAGGGCCGCGAGAAGCTGATCGCAAATCTTGGCGCCGGTCCCTATAAGGGGCTTTATTCCCTCGCGTCACTCGCCGGATTCGCGCTGATCATCCTCGGCTGGCCCGGCGCCGACGCCTCCGTTCTTTACGCGCCGCCGGCGTGGGGAAGGCATGCCGCCTTCGCGCTGACGCTCCTTGCGCTGATCCTTATCACCGCCGCCTATCTTCCGCGCGGGAAGATCGCCGCGACGGCGAAGCATCCGATGCTCGCCGGCGTCAAGCTCTGGGCTTTCGGCCATTTGCTTGCAAACGGCGAAGTGCGGTCCGTCATTCTTTTCGGCGCCTTCCTCGCTTATGGCGTCATCGATCGCATCGCCGTGAAAAAGCGCGGGGAGCCGACGCCGACCGCTGGTCCCGCAGCCAATGACGCGATCGCCGTCGTCGCCGGCGCGGCGCTTTGGGCGGCGATCTATTTTTTCCTTCATCTCTACATCGCGGGCGTCTCACTGCGGCCGTGACGCCGCCGCCGCCCCGCAAAGCGCACCGGCTGGTGACGCAAGTCACACGGCGAGACTCGCGCCGTCACCACGTCTCGTGCATCGGAGACCGCAGCAGGCGCGGCCCGACCGGCGCAAGCGCCGACCCGCCTGCGCCATGACCGTGGGAGAGATTGTCATGAAAAAACTGTTGCTGGCTTCATTGGCTTTCGGATCGATGACGTTGGCGGCGCAGGCCGCACCGGCGACCAGGACGGTCGCCTTCGCCGACCTCGACCTTTCGGCGCGCGCAGGCGCTGAAGTCGTGCTTCGCCGTATCGAGCGCGCGGCGGAAAGCGTGTGCGGAGGCGCGCCGTCGACCCGCGACCTGTCGATGACGATCGCGTGGCGCGAATGCGTCGACGAAAGCGTCAGCGAGGCTGTCGTTGAGCTGGACGCGCCTCTCGTCACAACGATCCATGAGCGCGCGAACGGCGCGGTCAACCTGGCCCGCTACTAACGGACAGGAGCGGCCCTCGCCCTTCGGAACGGCGAGGGCCGCTCATGGCTCCGCTGTGGGCGCCTGCCTTGTAAAATAGAGCCTCGACACGTCGTATCCGAGACCCGCGAGCTTCTTCATCGCCTCGTCTCGCGACTGCGGCGTGATCGTCGGCGAGCGTGACAATATCCAAAGGTAGCGGCCCGACGGTTCTCCGACAATCGACCGCGAATAGTCATCCGTAAGATCGAGAATCCAGTAGTCGCCCCAGAACGGGCCGAAAAAGCTGACCTTGAGCTTGGCGTTTGTTTTGGGATCGACGATCTTGGCGCGGCCGACGGACTTGCGCTCTTCGCCTGCGGGCGACCCTTCACGGCACGTATTCTCGACACGGATAAGTCCGTCCTTGCGCATCGAATAGTCGGCGGTGACGCCTTCGCAATTCCTCTCAAACCTGTTTTCGAACCGGGCGATTTCAAACCATCGGCCAAGATACTTGTTGAGGTCGACGGCGCCCTCAACCTCGAGCGGAACTGTCGAAACGCGGTTAACCGGCTGCGAGGCGCAGCCCAGAAGGGCGACAAGTCCGACCATGGCGATCACAATTCTCATAGCGGCTCCTAGACGACCGATTCTGAGCGCCTCATCCATTGTGCGGCGCGTCATACGCTCTATATTACGCGTCGAAGCCGCTTGCGGTTCTTAATGTCTTCGCAAACTTCGATCCGTCGGACGACGACCGCTGATATTGCATCCCGGAAGGGCGGCGAACCGATTGTCTGCCTGACCGCCTATGACGCGCCGATGGCGGCCATACTCGACCAGCATTGCGACCTTCTGCTCGTCGGCGACAGCGTCGGAATGGTCGTTCACGGCCTGCCTTCGACGGTCGGCGTAACGATGGAAATGATGATCCTCCACGGACGGGCGGTCATGCGCGGGTCGACGCGCGCGCTCGTCGTCGTCGACATGCCGTTTGGATCGTATGAGGCCTCCCCCGGGCAGGCGTTTGAAAACGCGACGCGCCTCCTCAAGGAGACGGGCGCCCAGGCGGTGAAGCTCGAAAGCGGGCGCTATGCGGCGGACACGATCGCCTTTCTGGTGGAACGGGGCGTTCCCGTAATGGGCCATGTCGGGCTTCGCCCGCAAGCGATCAACGTCTACGGCGCGTTCAAGGCGCGGGGGCGCACCACCGCCGAACGCGCGGAGATTCTCAGCGAGGCGGAGGCGACGGCGAACGCCGGCGCATTCGCGGTCGTCGTCGAGGGCGTCGCTGAAGACCTCGCGCGCGAAATCACCGAGCGCATCAGCGCGCCGACGATCGGCATCGGCGCCTCGCCGGTATGCGACGGCCAGATCCTCGTCACTCAGGACATGCTCGGTCTCTTCGACTGGACGCCGAAATTCGTGAAGCGTTATGCCGGCCTCCGCGCGGCGATCACCGACGCCGTCGTCCAGTATGCAAGCGAGGTGCGCCGCCGCAGCTTTCCGGAAGCGGCGCAGGTCTATCGCCTCGACGGGCCTTCGCGGCCAAAAAAATCAGAGGCTTAGAGCCGTTTTCTTGTCGTTGCGCCTCTCCTGAAACGTCGGTAGAACCGCGCCCGTGCCGCAATGAGGCCGCCTTCCGCCGATAGGCGTGGCCGGTCCGACAGGAGCTGAAGGGCGGGCCGTGACGAACGACGACACCATTTTGCGCGAGGTCGATCAGGCCCTCGCCGAGGACAAGACTTCACAGGCGCTGCGGAAGAACCTTCCGGCGATCATCGGCGCCGCTGTCATGGTCGTTATCGGCGTCGGCGGCTGGCAGCTGTGGACGCAGCAGCGCGCCGCGGCGGCGGCGAAGGCCTCCATTGCTTATGACGACGCGCTGAAGTTGGGCGGCGACGACAAAGCGATCGCCGCCCTAGAGGGGATCGCGGCGGAGGGCGGCGGCTATGCGGCGCTCGCCGCGATGCGTCTTGCGGGAGAACGCGCCGCCAAAGGCGAGCGGGAAGAAGCGCTCGCGCTCTACCGCGATGTCTATAGCGGCGGCGCAGGCACGAAACGCTTGAAAGATATGGCGCGGATCAAGGCCGGCTATTTGGCGCTCGCCGACGGGCGCGACGCCGTCCTCAAGGATGTCGGCGCGCTCGAAACGGACGCGACGGCGATCGGTTATTACGCGCGCGAGATCATCGCGCTCGCGGCCCTCAACGCCGGCGATTTTCAGAACGCCGAACAGCTCTTCCGCAAGGCCGCGTCAAGCGCCGACGCGCCGGAGACCATTCGCATGCGCGCCGAGGAGTTTGCAGCGCTTGCCGGCGCGGGCAAGGCCGGCGTCAAATTTCCGACGATCGAGGAAAGCAAGAAATCGGATGTCGAACGCATGATGGACCAGCTTGAAAAGGCCGGCAGCGATCTTTCGTCTGTCGTCGGGAGCGGCGGGGAGGCTGAGCCCGGGGACGCCCAGCCGGCGACGGATAAGAACCCTGCGCAAACGCCGCCGTCGGCGGCGCCGGAAGGAAACGAGTGATCGCATGTCGAAAAAAACCGGCCGCGCTGGTCCGTCTGCGTTGTATCTTCTCGCCTTCGCGGCCCTCTTGGCGCCCGGCTGTTCGTCAGGCCCGATCGGCGTCGTCGCCGGCGTTTTCGGCGGCGGGGACGACGACGAAGAAGATTCTGACGACGGACAAGCGGACGAGACGGACGATCGAATTTCAATCCTCGCCGTCGACGAGGTCATTGAGGCCGATCCCCGGTTCGCGGGAGTCACCATCGAACTGCCGCCGTCCTACGCCAACGCCACATGGCCGACCCCCGGCGGCGAGGCCGACCACACTCTCCACCATCTCAGCGCCGCGGTCAGTTTCGAGAAGATCTGGACCGCCGACATCGGCAAGGCGGCGGAGCGGTCGCGCCTGACATCGCCGCCGGTTGTCGCGGATGGAGCGCTTTTCGTCCTCGATGCGAAAGCGACCGTTTCGGCGCTCGACATCGAAAGCGGAAAGGTCAAATGGAAGGCCGAGCTCGCGCCGAAGATCAAAGAAAAATTCCGCGTCCGCGACGTCCTCAGCCGCACCAAGGCGGCGCAAGTCGGCTTTGGCGGCGGCGTCACCTATGAAAACGGCAGGCTTTTCGTAACGTCCGGCTTTGGGTTTGTTGCGGCGCTCGACGCGGCGACCGGCGAGGAGATTTGGCGCTACCAGACGGAATCGCCGGTGCGGACGCCGCCGACCGCCTATCGCGGCGCCGTATACTTCGTCACCAACACCAATGACGCGGTGGCGCTCGATCAGGCGACCGGCGCGAAGAAATGGAACTTCCAGTCTTTCGAGGAATCGGCGCGGATCCTGTCGTCGGCGAGCCCGGCGGCGGCGGGCGACCTTATCGTGGCGCCGTTTTCATCCGGCGAGGTCGTGGCGTTTCTCGCTGATTCAGGCCAGCCGGTCTGGAACGACACGCTCGCGCGCAACACGCAGCTGACGGCGCTATCGACGCTCAACGACATCGCGGGAAGCCCGGTCATCGATCGCGGACTCGTTTACGCGGTCAGTCACGCCGGCCGCCTTGTCGCGATCGATATCCGGACGGGAAGGCGCGCGTGGGAAGCTCCGATCGCCAGCCTGCAGATGCCGTGGGTCGCCGGCGACTACATCTTCATCGTGTCGGTTGACGCAGAACTCGTCTGTCTCAATCGCGAGGACGGCGCCGTCGTCTGGGTCTCGCAATTGAAACGCTACGACAATCCGAAGAAGCGCAAAGGCAGAATCGCCTGGGCGGGTCCGGTGCTCGCGGGCGGGTCGCTCGTCCTCGTGTCGACGGACGGCAAGATGGCGAAGGTTTCCCCGACCGATGGCGCCATTGTGGAAACAAAAAAGATCGACGACGGTTCCGTGATCGCGCCGATCGTCGCCGATGAGCGCATCTTCATCCTGACGCAGGAAGGAAAGCTCTACGCTTTCCGTTAGGGCATGGCCGAGGCCGTAAAGATCGCGATCGTCGGCCGTCCCAATGTCGGCAAGTCGACGCTGTTCAATCGTCTCGTCGGAAAGAAACTCGCGATCGTGGACGATACGCCGGGCGTGACGCGCGACCGCCGCGAGGCCGATGCGCGCCTCGGCCCGCTTTCGTTCATCGCCATCGACACGCCAGGTCTTGAGGAAGCGCCCGATGCGGCGCTCGAAGGGCGCATGCGCCAGCAGACGGAAAAGGCGATCGAAGAGTCCGCGGCGGCGATATTCGTCATCGACGCGCGCGCCGGCGTGACGCCGCTCGACCAGCGCTTCGCGGAGCTTCTTCGAAAGAGCGGCAGAAAGATCATTCTGGTCGCCAACAAGGCGGAAAGCGCCGCGGCGGAAGGCGGCGTTCTTGACGCCTGGTCGCTGGGGCTCGGCGAACCGATCGCGATGTCGGCCGAGCACGCGCAAGGTTTCGGCGAGCTTGCTGACGCGCTTGCGCCCGCCATTCGCGCGGCCAAGACGCCTGACGAGCCTGTTGACGACGAAGAGAGCTGGGATAGTCCCTTAAAGCCGCTTCGCGTCGCGATCGTCGGGCGTCCGAACGCCGGCAAGTCGACGCTCGTCAACCGCCTGATCGGAGAAGACAGGTTGCTGACAGGTCCAGAGGCCGGGATCACGCGCGACTCGATATCCGTCGAATGGCGCTGGCGCGGCGAGGATCGCGTTTGGCCGGTGAAGCTTTTCGACACAGCCGGCATGCGAAAGAAGGCGAAGGTCCAGTCGAAGCTCGAAAAGCTCTCCGTCGCCGATGCGTTGCGGGCGATCCGGTTCGCGGAAGTCGTCGTGCTTTTGCTCGACGCCGCGGCGCCGCTCGAAAAGCAGGACCTCCAGATCGCCGACCTCGTGCTGCGCGAGGGAAGGGCGCTGGTCATCGCCGTCAACAAATGGGACCTCATCGAAGACAAGACCGCCGCGTCGCAAGCGATCCGCGAAACGGCTGAGCGCCATCTCGCGCAGGCGCCGCGCGTTCCGATCGTTTATTTCTCCGCGGAAACCGGAAAGGGCGTCGACCGACTGATGCCCGCCGTCACGAAGGTCTATGTCGACTGGAACGCGCGCGTCAAAACGCCGGACCTCAATGACTGGCTCCGCGCCGCCGTCGACCGCCATCCGCCGCCGGCTGTCGCGGGTCAGCGCATCAAGCTGCGCTACATCGCGCAGACGAAAACCAGGCCGCCGACCTTCGTCGCCAAATGCACGCGCGCCGAAGACGTTCCAGCCGCCTATCGGCGGTATCTCGTCAACGGCATCCGCGAGGCGTTCGACCTGT
>JACADX010000284.1 GCA_013389125.1 Parvularculaceae bacterium
CGCATCATGGGGATCGGCCCCGCGCCGGCGTCGAAAGCAGTCCTTGCGAAGGCGAAATTGTCGGTCGGCGACATGTCGGTCATCGAGTTCAATGAGGCCTTCGCATCGCAGGCTTTGGCGTCCTTGCGCGAGCTTGGGCTCCCCGATGACGCCGGGCATGTCAACCCGAACGGCGGCGCGATCGCGCTCGGTCATCCCCTCGGCATGTCGGGCGCGCGCCTCCTCTTGACCGCCGCGGAAGAACTCCAGCGCGGCAAGAAGCGTTACGCGCTCTGCGCCATGTGCATCGGCGTCGGGCAGGGGATCGCAAGCGTCATCGAGCGGGTCTGACGCGCGCTACTCCGTCATCCGTTCGTCGCCGCCGGACTTGCGGACGCGCCGATGGTTTGCTTCGGCGCGCTTGTCGATCGTCACCTTGTTCGCGCCGATCGTCTCCTTCGCCGGTGCGTAGGGAAAGCCCGCCGCGGCGTAGACGGGCGCGCCCGAAAGTTCGTGTTCAGCGCCGCCGCAGGCAAAATGCGTACGGTGTCCGGTCATCGAATGCCCCTTTCCTCCCGGTCCGGGAAAAGGTCCGGCCGCCGGCCTGGGGCAAATGCCGGAGTTGCGACTATCTTATTGATTTTACGGCAAAACAAAAATCCATCCCCCACCCTTGACGCGGCTTTAAGATGGCCGCGTCGGGCGATCGTCGCCCGGCGTCGGACTTGTCGGTTCTTTAGGAGCAGCGGCGTGAAATCGGAGCGGACATGGGCGACTGAAGCGGACCGCCCGCGGCGGGTGAGCCAGGGCGCCTTTCAGGACGGGCGAAACGGCGCCGTTCGCCGCGCAACCATGCATGTAACGCCGATAATCGGCGCGCGCGCCGCCGCCGACGGGCGCCCTTCGAGGCGGGCGCCGAATTCGTTGACCGATCGGTCAATGAATTGTAGACATGCGCCGGGAGCGAGCGGAGGACGCCGATGTACGCGCAGATGGTGAAGTCGACCGGCGAGCGCCCGAAAACGCTCGACGAAATGTCGCCCGAAGAGCGCGCCTTCCAAGCGCGCGTCGACGCCGACATCAAGATCGAACCCAAAGAGTGGATGCCGGAAGGCTACCGCAAGACCCTGATCCGCCAGATCGGCCAGCACGCGCATTCGGAAATCGTCGGGCAGCTGCCGGAAGGCAACTGGATCACCCGCGCGCCGACCTTGGACCGCAAGGCGATCTTGATCGCCAAGGTGCAGGACGAAGCAGGTCACGGGCTTTATCTTTATTGCGCGGCGGAAACGCTTGGGATCAGCCGCGACGAGATGACGGAGCAGCTCCTTTCCGGCAAGGCGAAATACTCCTCGATCTTCAATTATCCGACGCTGACTTGGGCGGACATCGGCGCGATCGGCTGGCTCGTCGACGGCGCGGCGATCATGAACCAGGTGCAGCTCCAGAAATGCTCCTACGGGCCCTACAGCCGGGCGATGGTGCGGATCTGCAAGGAGGAAAGTTTCCATCAGCGCCAGGGCTACGACATCATGATGAAGCTCTGCGCCGGCAATGCGGAGCAAAAGGAGATGGCGCAGGACGCCTTGAACCGGTGGTGGTGGCCGTCGCTGATGATGTTCGGCCCGTCGGACAAGGACAGCGTCCACTCCGCGCAGTCGATGGCGTGGAAGATCAAGCCGATGTCGAACGACGAGCTGCGCCAGAAATTCGTCGACCAGACTGCTCCGCAGGCGGAGTATCTGGGCCTCAAGATCCCGGACCCGGTCCTTAAATGGAATGAGGCGAAGAAGGGCTATGATTTCGGGGAGATCGACTGGAACGAATTTTACGAGGTCCTCAAGGGCGACGGTCCCTGCAACAAGGAGCGGATGGCGGCGCGGCGAAAGGCGTGGACCGACGGCCAATGGTTTCGCGACGGGCTGATGGCGCATGCGCGCAAGAAGCGCGCGCGCAAGATGGCGGCGGAGTAGGAGACGGACATGAAAAACGAGTGGCCGCTTTGGGAAGTCTTCATAAGGGGCCAGCACGGCCTCGCGCATCGCCATGTCGGAAGCCTCCACGCGCCGGACGCCGAGATGGCGATCAGACACGCGCGCGACGTCTACACGCGCCGCAACGAGGGCGTGTCGATCTGGGTCGTCAAGGCGTCGGACATCGCCGCCTCGGCGCCGGGCGAGAAGGAGCCGCTGTTCGATCCCTCGAACGCGAAAATCTATCGCCATCCGACCTTTTACGACATTCCGGATGAAGTGGGGCATATGTGACGACCGCCGTCAAAACCGACGCCGCGCTTTTCGAACTCGCCCTTCGGATGGGCGATAACGCGCTCATTCTCGCGCAGCGCGTCGGCGCCTGGTGCGGCCACGCGCCGATCCTCGAAGAGGACATCGCGCTCGCCAATGTCGCGCTCGATTTGATCGGCCAGACGAAGATGTGGCTCGGCCTCGCCGGAGAAATAGAAGGGAAAGGGCGGAGCGCTGACGATCTCGCTTTCCTTCGCGACGCGCGCGCGTTCAGGAACAGCCTCCTCGTCGAGCAGCCGAACGGCGATTTCGCAATGACCTTAATGCGGCAGTTTCTGTTCGACGCCTTCCATCATCCGATGCTCGTCGGGCTGAAGTCTTCCGCGGACGCCCGCATCGCCGAAATCGCCGAAAAGGCGGAGAAGGAAGCGCGCTATCATCGCGAGCGCTCCGAAGATCTCGTCATCCGCCTCGGCGACGGCACGGAGGAAAGCCGCGCGCGCATGCAAGGCGCGCTCGACGCGCTTTATCCCTTCGCCGGCGAACTCGCGCTCGCCGACGCGATTGACGCGGAGCTTGCGACGCGAAAAATCGCGCCGGATCTTGCGGCGATCGGGGCGCGCGTCTGCGACTATCTGAAAACCGTCTTTGCGGAAGCAACGCTGAACGCGCCGTGGGACGCCGCTGTCCGCAAGGGCGGGAAGCAGGGCGCGCATTCGGAAGAACTCGGCTACATTCTCGCCGAAATGCAGTGGCTGCAACGCGCCTATCCCGGAGCGAAGTGGTGACGACGGGCGTTTCGACAAGACCCTCGACGAAAGAAGTATGGTCCTGGCTCGAAGGCGTGCCGGACCCGGAGATCCCCGTCGTCTCCGTCGTCGATCTCGGCATTGTCCGCGATGTCGCGTTCGAAGGAGAAGAGCTCGTCGTCACCGTGACGCCGACTTATTCGGGCTGTCCCGCGACTTCTGTAATCGCGCTCGAAATCGAGGCGGCCTTGCGCCGGCGCGGGATGGAACGTATACGGATTAAATCGCGATTGTCGCCCGCCTGGACGACGGACTGGATCAGCGAGAAGGCGAGGCTGAAACTCAAGGCCTACGGCATTGCGCCGCCGGCTCACGGCGCGCGCTGCGTCGGCGACTTGAAGAACCCGGTCGTCGAATGCCCGCATTGCGGATCGGCCGCGACCGAACAGGTGGCGCGTTTCGGCTCGACGCCCTGCAAGGCGAGCTGGCGCTGCCGCGACTGCCTTGAGCCCTTCGACTATTTCAAGAGCTTTTGATGGCCGAGTTTCATCCCTTGACCGTCGCCGACATCAAGCGCGACACGCGCGATTCGGTGATCCTCACCTTGAAGCCGCCGGCGGGCGCGAACGCCGCATTCAAATTCGTTCAGGGTCAATACCTCACCTTCCGGCGCGTCTTCGACGGCGAGGAGATGCGTCGATGCTATTCGATCTGCGCCGGCGTCAATGACGGCGCCTTGCGCGTCGGCATCAAGAAGGTCGACGGCGGCTGGTTTTCAAGCTGGGCGAATGAGGAGCTCAAAATCGGCGACACGCTCGAAGCGATGACGCCGATGGGAAACTTCCATACGCCGTTGAATCCGGCCGAGGCGCGTTCCTATCTCGGCTTCGCGGGCGGCTCCGGCATCACGCCGATGATCAGCCTCATCAAGACGATTCTCGAGGCGGAGAGGAAGTCGGCCTTCACGCTCGTCTACGGCAATCGTTCGACTTCGGCGATCATGTTCCGCGAGGAGCTTGAGGACCTGAAGAACGTCCATATGGGCCGTCTCAGCATCGTTCATGTTCTCGAAAGCGAAGCGGCCGACATTGATCTTTTCTCCGGCCGGCTCGATCGCGCGAAGTGCGACGAACTGTTTTCGCGCTGGATCAATGTGCAGGACGCCGACGTCGCGTTCGTCTGCGGCCCGGAGCCGATGATGCTTGCGGTGTCGGAATCGCTAAAGGCGCACGGGCTCGACGAAAGCGCGATCAAGTTCGAGCTTTTTGCGAGCGCGCAGCCGGGCAAGGCGAAGAAGAAGGCGGCGTCAGGCGATGTCGCCGCGCGCGGCCGGACCTGTTCGGCGACGATCATTCTCGACGGCGCGTCACGGATCGTCGAACTCGAGAAGGGCGAGCAGTCGATTCTTGAAGCCGCGCTCGCAGCGTCGATCGACGCGCCCTACGCCTGCAAGGCGGGCGTTTGTTCGACCTGCCGAGCCAAGCTCATCGAGGGCGAGGTCGACATGGAGGCGAATTACGCGCTTGAAGACTATGAAGTCGAAAGGGGCTATATCCTCACCTGCCAGTCCCATCCCCGCACCGACCGCGTCGTGGTCGATTACGATCACTAGAAATGGCCGATGAAAACGACATTTTCGACTATCTGGCGCGCGGCGGAAAATTCTCTGCGCCGGGAAACGCGCCGCCGCGCTACCGCGCCGAACTCCTTCGCATGATGGCGAGCTTTGTCGATTCAGAAATGGCGGGCGCGGCGGGATTCGCCGACTGCATCAATCAGGGGCCCGGCGTCAAAGAGCGGATCGCCGCGTCGCGGATCGTTCTTGAAAAGCTCGATCACGCCGAGCGCGTATTGAAGATCATGGGCGAATTCGGCGCGAATGTGGCGCGCTATCAGAACGTCCATCCGTGGGCGGCGCGCATCGGCCGCAATGAGGATATCGGCGTCAGGCGCCGCGCCGGCGACATGCGGCTCAACGTCTTCCACTATCCGATCGAAGGCTGGATCGATTCCGTCGTCATGAACGTGATGATGGGCGGGGCGACGGTCATCCAGCTCGGCGATCTCGTCAACGGTTCCTATCAGCCGCTCGCCTCCGCCATGCGCGACATCCAGGCGCGCGAGCGCCGCCATGCCGAACTCGGCGAGGAAGGGCTGAGGCTTCTCGCCGCGCGCGGCGATCCGGAGCGGCGCCGGATCGACGATTGCGTCAATTACTGGTGGCCGCGCGTCGCCGCGACTTTCGGCGCGCCGCAGTCCGAGCGAGCGGCGCTCCTCAAGCGCTTCGGCCTTCGCGCGCGGAGCAACGAGGATCTCCTTGAAGAATGGCGGGCGCGAATGAGCGTCGTCCTTTCAAACGCGCAGGGCGCCTGGGGCGGGAGGGCGTAGAGCGGCAACGGTTCGTCGATCGGCGCTTGTTCCATTGTGCGCCGCCGCTTATGCTGATCTCTTTTAAGGACGTCTCGGAGACGACCTTGGCCCGGACGGCGAACAAAGCGGACGTTCACGCTGGCGCGCGCGCGCGGGCATGGACGCTTTTCGCCGTCTTGTTCGTCGCCGCGCAACTTCTCTTCGCCGCGCATGCGGGCGCTGCGCCGGATGATCTCCTCGACCATTCGCCGACGTCTTGCGCGTTCTGCCTTGCCGGCGCAGTCGCCGACGATCCGTCGGAACTTTCGGTCGCGGCGGCGGCGCCGGTTGCAATCCTCGGCGCGGCGCGGCGTCCGGTCGCCGCCGAGATTGTCGCTTCCGGGGCGCTCGGCGGCGCCCAGCCGCGCGGCCCGCCTTCCTGCTGAGCCTCGTTTGCGTCGCGCCGCGACCGGCGGTCCGCAATCGGCGGGCGTTCGGTTCCGGCGCAATCGGAACAATTCAGCGGAAAGCGATTTCATGTCCTCACGTTTTTATTGGCGCGCAACCGCGTCGATTTTCGCCATCGGCGCTCCGACATTCGCAGCGGCGCAAGAAGACGTCGCGCGCGACGAAATCGTCGTCACGGCCTCGCCGCTGGCGCGGTCCGCGGACGAGACGATCGCCGGCGTCAGCGTCGTCTCGGGCGATGAACTTGAACGATCGATCGAGAACTCGATCGGCGAAACGCTGCGCCGCGAACCAGGCATCTCCTCGACGTTCTTCGGGCCGGGCGCCTCGCGTCCGGTGATCCGGGGCCTTGGCGGAGACCGGATCAGCGTGCTCGAGTCCGGGATCGGATCAATCGACGCCTCGTCGACAAGCCCCGATCATGCGGTCTCGGGGGAGCGGGCGACGGCAGAGCGAATTGAGATCGTGCGCGGCGTCTCGACGCTGCTTTACGGGTCGTCCGCCGCCGGCGGCGTCGTCAACGTCTTCAGCGGACGAATACCCCGCAACCTGCCGGACGGCGGCGTCGACGGCGCGATCCGGATCGGCGGCTCGACCGTCGATGAAGGCCTCGAAGCGGCGGGCGGGTTCGACATCGACCTTGGAAAAGCGGGCGCCGGCAATTTCGTGTTTCATGGCGACGGGGCCTATCGCGAGGCGGATGACTACGAAATTCAGGGATTTGCGGAATCGGCGCGGCTTCGCGCGATGGAGGCGGGCGCCGGCGGCGCGCCTCAGGACGAAGCATTCGGCGTCGTTGAGAACACGGCGCTGAAGACCCGCGGCGGCTCGGCGGGGCTTTCTTACGTGATGGACGACGGCTTCATCGGATTTTCCGGGACCGCGCTGAACACCAATTACGGCGTCCCGGGCGCGCACGGCCATGATGACGCCGGCGGCGGGGAAGAAGAGGGCGGCGTCACGATCGGCCTCAAACAGCGACGCGTCGACTTTGACGGCGAAATCGACGCCGAGTTTCTATTCTTTCAAAAGACCAAGCTCCGGATCGGCTACGCCGATTACACGCACTCGGAAATCGAGCCTTCCGGCGAAATCGGCACGGTGTTCGCCAATGAGGGCGTCGAAGGGCGCTTTGAACTCGTTGATCGATCGTCGAGCTTGGGCGGCGGCGAACTGAACGGCGCGACCGGCGCGCAATGGAAGCTTCGCGATTTTTCCGCGATCGGCGAGGAAGCGTTCGTGCCGCCGACCAAGTCGCGCCAGCTTGGAGTCTTCACGATGAAGGAATACGCCGTCGGCGCGTGGCGGTTCGAACTCGGCGGTCGCTACGAGAATACGCGCCACAGAGCGCCGGGGCTTTCGGCCGAGCGCAAGTTTGACGCCTTCTCGGTTTCGGCCGGGATCGGTTTTGAACCATCTGACGACGTCTTCGTCGGCGTCACCGGCCTCAGGACCGAACGCGCGCCGTCGACCGAAGAGCTCTTCTCGAACGGCCCGCACCTTGCGACGGGCGTTTTCGAGGTCGGCGATCCGACTCTTGGCAAGGAAACCGCGCGCGGCGTCGAGGCGACATTGCGGTTCGGCGACGGCGACGCCTGGTCATTCGGGGTCAACGGCTTTTACACGTCGTATCGCGATTTCATTTTTGAGAACGCGACCGGTCTCGACGCCGACGTCGACGGCGAATTGATCCCGATTTACGCGTTCGCGGCGACCGACGCGGCGTTCAAGGGGTTTGAAGCCGAACTCGACGCGGAACTCTTCCGTCTCGGTCCTTTCCACGTCCACGGCCACGCCGCCGCCGATTATGTCCGTGCGACAGCGGACGCGGCGGCGACGGGAAACCTTCCGCGCATCCCGCCGTTCACGGGCCTCTTCGCGCTGGAAGCGAAATCCGACCGGCTCGAATTTCGCGGCGAAATCGATCATGCGCTTGCGCAACGCAAAGTCGGCTTCGACGAACTGCCGACCGACCGCTACACGATTTACAATCTCTATTTTTCATGGCGCCCGATGGGCGCGGACGGGCCGGTCGCCGTTCGCCTCGCGGCGATGAATCTCTCGAACGAGGATGCGCGCCTCCACACCTCGTTTCTAAAAGACATCGCGCCGCTGCCCGGGCGCAACATCAAGGCGTCGCTGCAGGGTTCTTTCTGAAAAGCGAACGGGCCGGCGCGCCGCGCCGGCCCGCCGAATTGCGCGAACAACCCCTTCAGCCGACTTTGAGGTTGGTCGCGGCGGATTTTCCTCGCTCCTCCGTCAGGTCAAAAGTGATCTTTTGACCGTCCTTCAGCTCCTGCAGGCCCGCTTTCTGTACCGCGGTGATATGCACGAAGACGTCCTTGCCTCCCCCGTCGGGGGTGATGAACCCGTAGCCTTTGGTGGCGTTGAACCACTTCACCTTTCCTGTCGCCATCATTCTCTCCCTCACGGCGTCTCCCGGCGCAAAGCGGCGCCGCTCGCAGCAACAATGTCAGAAGATCGCGGAGACGTCGGCGTAGGCGCTCGATAGTCCGGATATTCACGTCATGGTCGCGCGCGGCAAATAAATGCGCAGCGCCCGGCCGCGTCAAGCCGAGCCGGCGCGCGCGGCGTTCACATTCCCAGCGCAACGGTGATGTTATCTCGCTTATTGCCGGTCGACAGGCTTCGGCGAGCCCGGCGAGGTGAGGGCGAGGGGGCGCTTGCCCTCATCTTGAATGCGATTGCCGCTTATCACCGGCGCGAGCTTGGTGTCGTTGCGCAACAGGACGCCGCCGTCAAAGCGATTCGTGATCTCATTTCCCGTGATCACGATTTTGACCGCCTCGCCGCCGCGGGTGAGATCATAGTTGACGATCGCGTGGTTGTCGGCGTTCGCGGACTGGATGATCTTGTTGTTCTCGATCGTCACGTCGCCGCCCCTTGAAACGTCGACAGCGTAGCTTGAGCGGCCGTACGCGTCGTCGAGAACGGCGCCGCGAACGACCGTCGCGTCGGCAAGGCTCTTGATGTGATGGCCGATCCGCGTGCCGATGAAATGGCCGCCTTCGACAGTGAGCCGCCCGCCGCTCGCCACATAAATCGCGTGGCTCTGGCCGTCGCCGAACCCGCTGTCGACGAATTTCGAGTTCCTGACGACGATGGCGCCTTCGGGATCGCCGGTCGCAAGGATGCCGTCTTCATTTCCGAGGAACTTGCAGTTGACGACTGTCAGGTTGCGGCCTTCATGGCGAATGCCCGCCCCGTTCCGATCCCAGGACTTCGCGCCGGCGAAGGTGACGTTTTCGACGGTGAGATCGGTCCCCGCCTGCGGGACAAGGATGCCTTTTTCGGTCGTTTCCGCCGACCGGAATACGGTTCCCCCGTCCGGCGCGCCGCGCAAGGTGAGGCTTTTCGAAATCTTCAGGTCCTTAAGATCGTAATCGCCGGGCGGGACCTCGATGACGCTCCCGCTTCGCGCCGCCGCGATCGCGCCTTTCAGACGCTCGCTGTCATGGGCGGAAGCGGACGCGCCGCATGCAGCGGCGCCGAGCGCGAAAAACAGCAAAATCGAAAAGCGGATCATGCGCGATCTCCTAGAGGCGCCGCTGCGGCGCGCTTCAGCGCGTCCGTCAGCTGCTCGGGGGGCATGCCGCCCGAAAATCCGGCGCTTTCGTTGACAATAAAGGTCGGAACGCCGTGAACGCCCGCGTTCTGAAACGCCTCGCATTACGCTTCAATCATCGCCGCGTCTTCGGGCGAGCCGAGCGCCGCCGCGGCAAGTCCCTCGTCAATGCCGGCGGCGGACGCAATAGACACCAGGGTTTGCGCATCGCCGATATCGCGCAGTTCGTCCCAGAAGGCGCGGTAGACGCCAAGGACCGCGGCCTCCTGAACGCCCGAAAAATGCCCGAGGCGAATGATCTGATGCGCTTTGACGGTGTTCGGCAAGTGCGCCGGCGCGGCGGGGTTGAAAGCAAAGCCCGACAGTCTGGCGTTTTCCTGGACCGCCTCGCGCGCCGCCGCAAGGCGCTCCCGATCGGGAAATTTCCGCGCGTAAAACGCATGGCGATCGACGCCGGCCGTCGGGAGGCCGGGATTCAGCTGATAGGGACGAAATCGCGGCAGGATGTCGAAGTCGCCGGCAAGGCGATCTCTGCTCGCAAGAAAGGACTTAACGCCGACATAACACCACGGACAAACGATGTCTGATACGATGTCGACGATCATTCTCGGTCTTGTCATCGGCCGAATTCGCCGAGCCGCTTCGCCGTATCGTCGATTTCCGGAAAATCAAGCTCGACTTCGAGGGCGAGCGATTCCTCAAGCGGGCGATTCTCTTCGTGTACCGCGTAGAGCTTCTTGTAGGCGCTGACGGCGCCGCGGCTCGCCGCGACGATCTCCGCGGCGCGGGCGGCGACATGGGCGTCGAGCGCGGCTTTGTTTTCAAACGATTGATTGGCGAGCCCCCAGCGCGCGGCGTCCGCGCCAGTGAACGTCCGCGCCGTAAAGGAAAGCTCGCGTGCGCGGCGCACGCCAACGGCGCGCGCGAGATTCTGGCTCATGCCCCAGGTCGGCCGAAGGCCCCATTTGGCGTGCGTGTCCGCGAACTTCGTGTCGTCGGTCGTGAAAATGAAGTCGCAATGCAGCGCCAGTTCGAGCGCGCCGGTGAAGCAGAAGCCGTGCGCTTTCGCGATCACGGGGACGAGGCAGCGCCGGATCGCCTCGGCCGCCCGGAACGCTTCGCCGTCGAACGCGCTGCTGATTCGGCCGGCGACCGGAGTTGCGCCCTGCAAGAGCTTCAAGTCGACGCCCGCCGAGAATGCGCGGCCCTCGCCGCAAACGACGATCGCGCCGACCGCCGCGTCGCGGCCGCTGACGCTGATCGCCTCGGTCAGCGCCCGGAGGAGGGCGGGCGTGAACGCGTTGAGCGCCTCGGGCCGATTGAAAGCGATCGTCCGGACGCCGTTTTCCGTCGTCTGCTTGATAAGGGACATGAGCGGTCGCGCCCTGCGGAATCGGCCTTGGATCATTGGGCGCGTCTCAGTTCGCGCGCCCAATCATCAAATCATTATACTAGCGCGCCTTTTCGCGCAAAACCGGTTTCCGTTTTGCGCCCGGCGCGCTGGCGCCGGTTGGCGCTCGCGCAATGCTAAACCGGCCGCGCGCGAAATCATGCGCGCAGGACGCGTCGCGCGGCCAAAGCGTCGCGCCGCCGGGTGGCGGCCTTGGCTCTCGGGCGTCGATGGCCTAGAGGCGAGTTCGCGCCGGGCACGCGCTTTGCACGCGCCGGGCGGAGTTTGGCTAGGACCGACCGCGCCGCCATGCGGAAAGCGGGGGGCTTGAGGCAGGGCAGGCGAGATGGCTGGCGGTCAGGGCGCGACGACAAAGCGGGTTTACGCCTTCGGCGCGGGGAAGTCGGAAGGCGACGCGTCGATGAAGACTCTTCTCGGCGGCAAGGGCGCCAATCTCGCCGAGATGTCCAATCTCGGACTTCCGGTCCCGCCGGGATTCACCATCACGACTGAGGTCTGCACCGCCTACTACGCCAATGGCCGGGCTTATCCGGCCGGCCTCGAAGCCGAGGTCGACGCGGCGCTTGCGCGCGTCGGCGCGCTCGTCGGCAAGGCGTTCGGCGACGCGACGAATCCGCTGCTTGTTTCGGTGCGCTCGGGCGCGAGAGCCTCGATGCCGGGAATGATGGACACTGTCCTCAATCTCGGCCTCAACGACGCGACCGTCGAGGGGCTCGCGACGCTCTCCGGCGATCCGCGCTTCGCCTATGACAGCTACCGCCGCTTCATCCAGATGTATTCAAACGTCGTTCTCGGCGTCGATCACCACCAGTTCGAGGAAATCCTTGAATCCTACAAGGAAGAACGCGACTTGTTTCTCGACACCGAGCTTCAGGCGGACGACTGGAAATCGGTCATCGCGAAATACAAGTCAGCGGTCAAAGCGGCGCTCGGCCGCGACTTCCCGCAGGATCCGAAAGAGCAGCTCTGGGGCGCGATCGGCGCCGTCTTCGGCTCTTGGCGCAATGACCGCGCCGAAGTCTACCGGCGCCTTCACGGCATCCCGGAAAGCTGGGGAACCGCCGTCAACGTCCAGGCGATGGTGTTCGGCAATATGGGCGAGACGTCGGCGACCGGCGTCGCTTTCACGCGCGACCCGTCGACGGGCGAGAACTATCGCTACGGCGAGTTTCTCATCAATGCGCAGGGCGAAGACGTCGTCGCCGGCATCAGGACGCCGCAGACGCTGACGAAGCGCGCAAGAGAGGCGATGGGCGAGACTGCGCCGTCGATGGAAGAGGCGATGCCGGCCGCCTTTGCGAGCCTTACGGAGATCTTCGCAAAGCTCGAAGCGCACTACCGCGACATGCAGGACATCGAGTTCACGGTGCAGCAGGGAAAGCTCTGGATGCTGCAGACGCGGAGCGGCAAGCGCACGGCGAAGGCCGCGCTGAAGATCGCCGTCGACATGTGCCGTGAAGGGCGCATTTCGGAAGCCGAGGCCGTGATGCGCATCGATCCTTATTCGCTCGACCAGCTTCTCCACCCGACCCTCGATCCGAAAGCGCCGCGCGATCTCCTGCTGTCGGGACTCCCCGCCTCGCCGGGCGCCGCCTCGGGCGAGGTCGTCTTCTCCGCCGACGAGGCCGAGCGCCTCGCGCAGGACGGCCGCAAGGTGATCCTCGTTCGCGTTGAAACAAGTCCTGAAGACATTCACGGCATGCACGCCGCCGTCGCGATCGTCACCGCGCGCGGCGGCATGACGAGCCACGCCGCCGTCGTCGCGCGCGGCATGGGGCGCCCGTGCGTATGCGGCGCGGGGGATCTGAAGATCGCGTCGGACGACGAAAGCTTCAGCGTCGCCGGCCGCAAGGTGAAAAAGGGCGATCTCATCACCGTCGACGGCGCCGCCGGCAAGGTATTCGCGGGCAGGGTCGCGACGATCGAGCCGGAACTCTCAGGCGACTTTGCGACGTTGATGGGCTGGGCGGACAAGGCGCGGCGGATGCGCGTGCGCGCCAACGCCGAGACGCCGCATGACGCGAAAGTCGCGCGCCAGTTCGGCGCCGAGGGGATCGGCCTTTGCCGCACCGAGCACATGTTCTTCGACGTCGGCCGCATTATCGCCGTGCGCGAGATGATTCTCGCCGAGGACCGGAAGGGCCGGGAAGCGGCGCTGTCAAAGCTCCTGCCGATGCAGCGGTCGGACTTTGAGGAAATATTCCGCGTCATGAGCGGCCTTCCGGTCACCATCCGCCTCCTTGATCCGCCGCTTCACGAGTTTCTTCCGCACTCGGATGAAGAAATCGACGAGGTCGCGAGGGCCTCCGGCATGGACGCTGGAAAGCTGAAAGACCGCGCGCACAAGCTGCACGAGTTCAATCCGATGCTCGGCCATCGCGGCTGCCGCCTCGGCGTGTCGTTCCCCGAGATTTACGAGATGCAGACGCGCGCGATCATCGAAGCGGCCGTCAATGTCGGCGCCGAGACCGGCGAGCCGATCACGCCTGAAATCATGATCCCGCTCGTCGCCGACGTCAAAGAGCTGCAAATGATGAAGAACAGCGTCGACGCGGTCGCGGCCGCCGTCCTCGCGGAACGCAAGGCGCGGCTTTCCTACCTTGTCGGCACAATGATCGAACTGCCGCGCGCGGCGCTGACGGCGGACGCGATCGCGGGCCACGCCGAGTTCTTCTCCTTCGGCACCAACGACCTCACCCAGACGACCTTCGGCCTTTCCCGCGACGACAGCGCGTCGTTCCTGCCCGATTACCTGAGAGCCGGGATCTTCGAGAAGGACCCCTTCGTGACCCTTGACCAGGCGGGCGTCGGCGCGCTCGTCAAGATCGCGGCCGAAAAGGGTCGCAAGGCCCGTCCCAATTTGAAACTCGGGATTTGCGGCGAGCATGGCGGGGACCCCGCCTCGATCGAATTCGTAGACGGCGTCGGTCTCGATTATGTGAGCTGTTCGCCCTACCGGACCCCGATCGCCCGCCTCGCCGCCGCCCAGGCGTCTCTTGCTGCAACGCAAAAGAAATCCAGCCTGCACTAAGGATTTGCGCCGCTCCGTAAGGTTCACAGATTCTTAACCGGCGCAATTTATCCGCGAAAATCATATGGTTAACACGCCCTTTCGAAGGGGACGCGCCGGCAGTTTTAATTTGCGCCGGCGCAGCGCATAGGCCATATTCAAGGCGTCAGGACGCGCCGGGGGGCGCGTCTTTTGCTTCTCTTGAGAAGCGCCATGGAGAGTGGGCCGGTCGCAGAAGGCGTCGGTTACGCGAGCGTAGAGAAGACTGCCGGGTCTGGAATTTGCCGCCGCGGCGCGGGTTCAAGGTCTGGCGTTTGGATCAACGGGCCGATTGTGAGGATCGGCGTAACAGGGACAGACGATCTGATGACGGGGCGCCCGACAACCCATCACGACCGCCACTTGATCCCGGACGTCAACTGGACGGTCCGAAGCCTCCTTGCGACCGCGGGCGTCGCCGTCTGCATAATGATGACGGCGATGAGTGCGACGGCGTCCGTCAAGAAAAGCCAGATCGCCCGGGCCGCCGCCTATGAGGTCGCCGACGAGGCGCAGCTCGTCGCCGATTTCGCGACCTATCTTGCCGGCGCGACGGCGGCGGCGCGCGAGGAAATGACCGCCCCGCGTTTGAAGCCGGCTGTCGCGCCCGCGACGCTGATCGCGAACGGCGCGCCGATCGACGACCTCGCCCGCTTTGAATTTGCCAATATTGAAGTCGCAAAGCTTGATAGCGAAGAGCGGACCTGTCTCGCGCAGGCGATCTATTACGAAGCCCGCAGCGAATCGCGCGTCGGTCAGCTCGCCGTCGCCGACGTCGTCCTTAACCGCGTCAAGAGCCCGATCTATCCTGACACGATCTGCGAAGTCGTGTTCCAGGGGTCGAATCGCAAGACCGGCTGCCAGTTCTCGTTCACTTGCGACGGGTCGATGAAGGCGCGCCTTAACGAACGCAAATGGCGCGAAGCGGAAATGCTCGCCGGCGCCGTTCTCGCCGGCATCCGGAAGCCGGTGTCGCGCAGCGCGACGCACTATCACGCGGACTATGTGTCGCCGCCCTGGGCCGACACGCTGACCCCGACCGCCGTCATCGGTACGCACAAATTCTACCGCTTCCCGAGCCGGACGATCGTCGCCGCCGCGCCGTCGGCGATGTAGCCGCGGGGCCGCGGCGCATTCGTCGCAACCCTGTCCGCCATCCAACCTTGATCGCGCCGCTCGCGAGCGGGCCGTTTATTGGGGCCGGAAGGGCGGCCCTGCGCGCGCCGCTACTTCATCGTCAGCGCGGCGGCGTAGGCGTCAACGCCGTCGAAGAGATCGCCGATGCGAATGTTTTCATCCGCCGCATGCTGATTATTGTCGAAATTCGCAATCGGCAGGATGACGATCGGCGCATTGCTCGCCTCGCGGAACATGTAGAGCGGCAGGGAGCCGCCGAGCATCGGCGCGAGGACGAGACGATCGCCGGCCGCCGCGCGAAGAGCCGCGATGAGGGGCGCGAAGGCCCGATCGTCAATCGAACTCCGGACGGCCGGATAGCCGGATGCGCGCGCAATCTTGGCGATTAAGGGATGGGCGGCGCGGGTCTTGGCGTCGGGGTCCTCGCGTACGATGAAATAGCCCTGACGCCTGATGTGCGCTTCGACAAGATCGAGCATTTCGTCGGGATCGTTTCCGGGAACAAGCCGGAGGCCGAGCGAGGCTGTCGCCGTCGGCGGAATGACGTTCGCCGCCGCAGCGCCGACCTCGGCGCTTTTAAGGCCATGGAGGTTCAAGGCCGGAAGGAGGATGCGCTCGGCGAGCGGGGCGTTCTCCATCTCGGTTTCGGCAAGTCCGAATATCCAGCGGAGGTCGCCGTCGATCGCCGGCATGGCGGCCACGGCCTTGCGATCGGCCTTCGTCAGCGGCGTCGCCGACTTGTAGAAGTCCTTGATGAGGACGCGCCCGTCATCGTCCTTCATCGTCGCGAGGAGCCGCGCGAGACGCCATCCAGGTCCCGGCGCCCAGTTCCCGTAATGCCCGGAATGAAGACCGCGATTGGGTCCGTATACGGTGATTTCAAGCCCGGTGACGCCGCGCACGCCCAAGACGAGCTGCGGCGCGCCGCTCTGGTGCTTCGGCCCGTCGCAGAAGAGCCAGAGATCGACATCTTCAAAC
>JACADX010000363.1 GCA_013389125.1 Parvularculaceae bacterium
CGTCGCGCAGATCCAGCGATACCTGGGCAGTGTCAATGACGCTCAACACATCGATGAGATAGCGCGCGTTAAATCCGATCTCGATGGGCTCGCCCGAATAATCGACCGACAATTCCTCAAGCGCGCTTCCCGCTTCCGGATTGTTGACCGTGAGGCGCAGGCGGTCGTTTTCGACCGCGAGCTTGATCGAGCGCGTGCGGTCGGCGGAGATCGTCGCGACGCGGTCGACGGCCTGCGCGAAATCTTTCGTCTCGGCGCGCATGACGTTCGGATTGTTTTTCGGGATGACGCGCTCGTAATCGGGAAAGGTCCCGTCGATGAGCTTCGAGGTGAGGCGCCCCGCCCCGTAGCCGAAGCGGATCTTGGTTTCGGAAACCGCAATGCTGACGGTCTCCTCCGCATCGGCGAGGAGCCGCCCGATCTCGGCGACGGCCTTTCGCGGCACGATGACGCCCGGCATCTTGTCGGCGCCGGCGGGAAGCGGCGCTTCAAGACGCGCAAGACGGTGCCCGTCGGTCGCCGCCGCGCGAAGCTGGCGCGCCGCGCCTTCGACGAAAGCGTGCAGGTAAACGCCGTTCAGATAATAGCGCGTTTCCTCCTGCGACATCGCAAAGCGCGCCTTGTCGAAAAGGCGGACGATGTCGGCGGTCGGGATCGAAAACTGAACGCCGAGATCGCCTGTCGCAAGGGTCGGGAAATCGGCTTCGGGGAGAACGGCGAGCGCGAATTGCGAGCGCCCCGCCGACACCTGCAGCCGTCCCTCCTCCTGTTGCAGTTCGAGCCGCACCTGCGCGCCCTCGGGCAGGCGCCGGACGATCTCGTAAAGCGTCAGCGCCGAAGCGGTCGCCGAACCCTTGCGCGAGACGTCCGCGGGCGCCGTCTCCGAGATCTCGATGTCAAGGTCGGTCGCCGTCAGCGTCAGCCCGCCGCCCTCCGCCTGAAGCAAGACGTTCGACAAAATCGGAATCGTGTTCCGCCGTTCGACGACGCTTTGAACGTGGCCGAGCGCCTTGACGAGGGCGGACCGTTCAATCGTGACCTTCATGCGATCTTGCTCTTCCAAAGATGCGGGCGGCGAGGGATCGAAGCGCTTTGCGGGCGCTCGTCAACCCTTGCCGCGGGATGCGAGAGACGGGCGACTTCGCCAAGCGTCGGCGCGCGCGCCGCCGCCAGCGTTTCCGACCGCAGATTCGAGTATCGAATTATAGGCTGAAACGCCCGCCCAACGCCAGCGACGGGCGCCATTTCGCAGCCGATTCCGTGGACCCGGCGGGCGCCGTCAAACCCTTGAAAGCCCGGCCTGATTGAGGGCGATTTCAACGCCGATCGCGATCTTGATCGCGTTGACCGCGGCAAGGAACGCCTTGTCCCGGGTAATCAGGGCTTCGGCGCGGCGAAGCGAGGAAATGGCGGTCGTGTGGTCCCGCCCCAGGGCCCGCGCGATCCGCGGGAAACTCTCGGAAAGGACGGTGCGCGCGACATAGACGAAAGCGTGCCTTGCGCGCGCGATCCGCTGCGGCTGCGCGCGGCCGCGGATTTCATCGGGGTTAAGGTTGAAGGCCGTCGCCGTCGCCGCGAGCGTTTCTTCAAGCGAGGCCTTGCGCTTGCGGTCGCCGAGCCGCGCCTGCAGCGCCGCCATCGCTTCATTCGGACCAACCTCGACCGCCTGGTCGCGATAGACGAGCATCAGCTGCTTTAACGCGCCGATGCATTCGCGCATCGACGAGCCGAAAAGGCGCGCGACTAGCCGCAGCGTTTCGTCGGGGATCGCGCAGCGAAGTCCCGCGCCGTCGCGATGCTTTCTGAGGACGTCGAAGCGAAGGCTTTCGCCGCCCGGCGCGATGCGCACGGCGAGGCCGCCGGCGAGACGATCGGCGAGCCGGTCGTTGACGCCTTCCTTGGCGAGCGCGGACGGCGGCAATTCGCCGGCGACGATCACCTGACGGCGCGCGCTCGTCAGCGCGTTGATGAGGTTCAGCACTTCTTCGAGCGTGCGCTTCTTGCCGGCGAGAAGGTGTATGTCGTCGATCATCACAAGATCGCTGGACAGAAAGTCCCGCTGGAGGTTCAAGGTCGAATTCGACAACAGCGCGCCGACGCAGCCGCTCTGGATGTTGTTGTGCGTTAGATAGGCGGCCTTGCCGCCGGGACGGCGCTTCAGCCATTCATTGGCGCAGGCCTGCAGGAGATGCGACTTGCCGACGCCGGACTGCCCGTAGACGTAAAGGATGTCGCGCGCGGCGTCGGTCATGAAAATCTGGCGGGCGGCGGCGTGCGCGACGCCGTTCGTGTCGTCGACCGCGAACGTCTCGAACGTCATGCGCGGATCGATCGGCGTGACGATCTCTTCAAGCGTCGGCTCCCAGCGGTCCGAACGGCCATTCGCTTTCGCCTTGCCGTTCGCCGCGGGCCGCATGTCCTTCGCGGCGGGAAGATCGCCGAACAGCGTCGGCGCCGCGGACGGCGCGAGGCCGTTGACCCGCGACGCGTGGGCGCTGAGATGCCGCTTGACGATCAGCACCCGCCGGATCGGATAGACCGTCTCGCTCCAGGTTTCGCGAAGGCCGAGCTTGAACTGCTGGTCGAGGCGGTCGCGGCGAAGGTCCGATTCCGTCGACAAGGTGATCGAATCCGCTTTCGCGTCATCCAGCTCAAGATCTGAAAACCAGGTCCTGTAGACCGTATTGCCGTAGCGTTTGGCCAGCGTTTCCCTGAACAGCGGAAAGCTCTCCCGCGCCGCATCGGCGTTGTCGTTCGTCATTTCTGGAAGCCCCAATTCTCGAAGTCCGCCCATCGGCCGACGGCGCCGGACGAATCCGTCCCGGTCCGCCGACCCCACCATCAATAAACGCCGCCGTCCCGAGGCGGCGCCTTCGTTATCGTGAAGCCGAGGCTGAAAACGAAATTTCGGAAGATGAGACTGACGCAGCGACCGCGACGGCATGATAGATGCGTTTGGCGTCAGAACGGCTCATCTGCGGCCCCTCGTACTTCCCGAGCGCGATCAGGCGCTCCTGTTTTCAGCGAACCTGCGCAAGGCGCGCAGGGATGAGAGCATTACTCAGACATAGTTGACGCAACAGCAAACGAAAATTCATCCGTGTTCGTCTTATTTCAAAATATTAGAACCGCGAGATGCGCGTTGCAAGTGCATTGAGTGCGATTCTTCTCCGATTTTTTGCTGGCTCGGTCATTGACATTCAAGGCCGCGCGGCAAAACAAAAACTTATCGGCGAGCGCGGCGCGAATTCCGTGGAAAACTTAATCAAAAACGCCGCGCCCCGATCCCGCTTCGCCCCCGCATCGGCCGGCGGATTTCTGAACCGCGCGCGCGAGAAGATCAATCGCCGATGCGCCGGCGCGAAAAATTTCGCCCCGCAGGCGGGTCGCGCGCGCGGGGCGAATTTCGCGATGATGATTGTTATATCAGATCAGGCGGGAAGCCGTTTCACGCGCTGCGCAAGGCGCGACAGCTTTCGCGACACCGTCAGCTTGTGCGCGACGCCCTTCGTCGCGGCGCGATGGAGTTCCGGCTGCGCCTCCTTAAGCGCGGCGGCGGCCGCCTTTTTATCGCCGGCGGCGATCGCTTCTTCGACCTTGCGCACGAATGAGCGCACGCGGCTGCGGCGCGCCTTGTTCACTTCCGTGCGGCGCGCGATCTTGCGCACCATCTTTTTCGCCGATGACGTGTTCGCCATGTGTCCTCAGGTTCGATGCCGCTAAGGCGGCGGAATTTCTCGATAATCGCCCGCGCCGAAGGTCAAGGCGGCGAGCGAGGCGCGGCTTATAGCGACGGGGCGAGAGCCCGTCAACGACGCGCCCCTCCTGGCTCGAGGCCGCCGTTTTCCCGGCTCTCTCAGCGCTGGCATTTCCCGCAATAAAAGGGCGATCGCCCAGCCTGGACGATCCGCCGGACGCGCGCTTTGCAGACCGGGCAGGGCGCGCCCTCGCGGTCATAGACCTTGAACCGGTGCTGAAAATAGCCGAGCGCGCCGTCTGAGGCGGCGAAATCCCGAAGGCTCGACCCGCCCGCGTGGATCGCCTCGGCGAGGGTTGCGCGTATGGCGCCGTGCAGACGCGCGATGCGCGTTTGCGACAGAGTCGACGCCGGCCGGCGCGGCGAGACGCCCGCCGCGAAAAGCGCTTCGCAGACATAGATGTTGCCGAGACCGGCAATGACGCGCTGATCGAGAAGCGCGGCCTTGACCGGCGCGCGTCGCGCGGCGAACGCCGCCGCCAGCATCGCCGGCGTGAAGCCGTCTTCTGTCGGCTCCGGTCCCATGTCCTTGAAATGGCTTGTGCTTGAAAGCGCCGCAGACGCCGCAAGGTCCATGAAGCCGAAACGGCGCGGATCATTATAGTCGATGCGCAGGAAGCCGCCCGGCCCGTCCATCAGGAAGGCGATATGATCATGCGCGGGATCGGTCGCGGCCGCATGATGAAAGGCGCCCGGACGCGCACCGGCTCCCGACGCGGCGATGGTGAAGCGGCCGGACATGCCAAGATGCATGATGAGGGTCTCACCGGTTGAAAGCGCCGCCGTCAGATATTTTCCGCGCCGGCCCAGCGATTGCACCGTTGCGCCGACAAGCCGGCCCGCAAATCGCGGCGGCAGGGGAAAGCGGAGATCGGGCCGCCGCGTCTCGACGGCCCTGAACACCGCGCCGACCATCGCCGGTTCGAGACCGCGGCGCACCGTTTCAACTTCCGGGAGTTCCGGCATCAGGGTCTTTTCGCCTGACCGAGAG
>JACADX010000196.1 GCA_013389125.1 Parvularculaceae bacterium
CGCCGCGGACGACGAAAACGTTCTCGCCCGCGCCTTCCGAAACGAGACCGTTCACGTCAAGGCCGATCCCTTCCGCGAAGCCGCGGCGTTTGGCTTCCGATGAAATCAGCACGCTCGACAGATAATTGCCGCCGGCTTTCGCCGCCGTCGGGATCGTGCCGGGCGCCGGTCTCCGCCAGCTTGACACGCAGACGTCAACGCCGCGCGTTTGTCCCTCCTCGCCGAGATAGGCGCCCATCGGCACGCCGACGACCGCGACCTGGACCGGCAGCTGCGGCGTCGGCGTCGGGCCGATCTCGCCATAGCCGTAAAAGACGATCGGCCGCAGATACGCGCTGTCGAGCCGGTTCGACGCGACAACGTCCTCGCAGGCGCTGATGATCGTCTGCTTCTCATAGGGAATGACGCAGCCGTAAATCCCCGCTGAATCATAGAGCCGGTCGACGTGATCGCAGAGGCGGAACGCCGCCGGCCCATTCGGCGTATCGTAGACGCGAACGCCCTCGAAGAACGACGTGCCGTAATGAAGCGCGTGCGTCATGACGTGAACGGTCGCCTCCCGCCATGGTTTCAGCGCCCCGTCCATCCAGATCAATTTGGCGGCGTTAATCGGCATCACTCACGCTCCTGCTGCGACCTTGACGCGTCTTGCGCCGCACGCCCGCATCGCGGCGGCCTGGTTGACGGCGGCGACGAAAGCGGCGACCGCAGCGTCCGCGATGTCGACCTCTTCCGCCTTGCCGGAGAAATACTCGCCTTCGACCTCGACGACGGCCTCGGCGCGCACGACGCCTTCCGTCGCGACATGATGAAGATCAAGGACGCTGATGACGCCCGGAACGCCGGTGATCGCGCAGACCGCGGCGAAGGCGGCGTCGATCGGCCCATCGCCTTCCTCGGTCACCGTGCGGCGCTCGCCATTGTCATGCTCCATGGTGATGCGCGCGAAGGGCCTGGCATCCTCTTCAAGATCGACGCGCAGCTCGGTCTTGCGCATGCGCCATGGGCCGATGCGCCCGTCGGTCTTCGCGTCGCCGGCGACGAGGCGCACGAGGTCGGCGTCGGTCACTTCGCGGCAGGTGTCGGCGAGGCGCTTGAAATCGGGAAATAGCGCTTCGATCCTGCGATGCGAAACCTCGAAGCCGAGCGACTTGATCCGCGCCGCGACGGCGTGCTTGCCGGAATGCTTGCCGAGCACCAGCGCGTTCGACGGAACGCCGACGGTCGAGGCTTCCATGATCTCGTAGGTGCGGCGATCGGCGAGAACGCCGTGCTGATGGATGCCCGCCTCATGCGCGAAGGCGTTGCGGCCGACGATCGCCTTGTTTCTCGGGATCGGATTGTGCGTGACGCGCGCGAGCGCCTGGCTCGCCTGATAGATCATGGTCGTGTCGACCTGCGTCGAAAGGCCGAAGAAATCGCGCCGCACGCTGAGCGCCATCACCGCTTCCTCAAGCGAGCAGTTCCCGGCCCGCTCGCCGATGCCGTTGACCGCGCATTCGATCTGCCGCGCGCCGCCGCGGACCGCGGCGAGGCTGTTGGCGACCGCCATGCCGAGATCATCATGGCAATGGGTCGAGAAGACGACATGCGGCGGCGCGTTCGCCGTAAGGAAGCTGAAGAGATCCCGTATCTCCTCCGGCGTCGTATAGCCGACCGTATCCGGAATATTGATCGTGGTCGCGCCCGCCTCAATCGCCGCCGTCGCCGCCTCAAGGAGAAAATCCCGCTCGGTGCGGATCGCGTCCTCCGCAGAGAACTCGACGTCTTCAACGATGGAGCGCGCCAATGCGACGACCTCGCCGATGCGGGCGATGATCGCGGCCCTCGACATTTTGAGCTTTGCTTCGCGGTGCAGCGGACTCGTGCCGATGAATGCGTGAATTCGCTTCTTTCTCGCAGGCTCGAGCGCGAGCGCCGCCGCTTCAATGTCGGCGCGGTTCGCCCTGGCGAGCGAGCAGATCGTCGGCCCGTCAATCTCCGCAGCGATTGTTCGAACCGCAGCCGCGTCGCCGGGCGACGCGGCCGCAAACCCCGCTTCGATTACGTCGACATTTAGCGCCTTGAGCGCGCGCGCAACGATCAGTTTGGCGTCCGTCGACATTGAAAAGCCCGGCGCCTGCTCGCCGTCGCGCAAGGTCGTGTCGAAAATCTTCACATGGTTCGTTCGCAATTCGGTCATTTTCCGGGGTCCCGTTGATTGATGGATGGCTCAATCGCGCGGAGGAAGCCTCAGCGCGGGACTAAGTCGGTTCGGGAAGCGCATCGCCATCAGTCGCTCTCTGCGCCGCGGCGAATCGAAAGAACGCCCGTCCTCGACACTTCCTTGAGGCCGAGCGGGCGCATGAGATCGATAAAGGCGTTGATCTTGTCCCTGACGCCGGTGATCTCGAACACGAACGACGAATGCGTCGTGTCGATCGGCCGGGCCCTGAAAACCTCCGCGAGCCGCATCGATTCGATCCGGTGTTCGCCGCCGCCGACGACCTTGACGAGCGCCAGTTCGCGCTCCAGCGCGTCCGCCTCGCGGGTCACGTCGATGACGCGCCGCACCGGCACCAGCCGTCCGAGCTGCAGCTTGATCTGTTCGATCTTCGACGGCGCGCCGCGCGTCACGATGGTGATCCGCGACGTATGTCTCTCAACATCCGTTTCGGCGACGGTGAGGCTCTCGATATTATAGCCGCGCGCCGAGATGAGGCCGACGACGCGCGCAAGAACGCCCGGCTCGTTGTCGACGATGACCGCAAGAATGGCCTCGCTTGCGGCGCCTTCTTCGCGCGTCACCGGATAGACCGAAATCGATGCGTCGGACATCAAACGAGCGCCCTTCCAGTCTCGCAGACTTCGACGCCCGTCAGCTTCCGGCCGCCGAAAAGCATTTCGTTATGCGCCGCGCCCGAAGGGATCATCGGGAAGACATTTTCCTCCTGCGTCACCACGCAGTCGAAGAGGACCGGCTTCGGCGCCGCAATCATTTCGGAAATCTTTGCGTCGAGTTCGTCCGGCGTTTCAGCGCGAAGGCCGACCGCGCCGTAGGCCTCGGCGAGCTTCACGAAATCCGGAAGGCTCGACGAATAGGAGTGCGAGTAGCGCCCGCCATGCAGCAGCTCCTGCCACTGGCGCACCATGCCGAGATGCGCGTTGTTGAGGATGAAGATCTTGATCGGCAGTTGATGCTGGACCGCGGCGGACATCTCCTGCATCGTCATCTGCACCGAGGCGTCGCCCGCGATGTCAATGACGAGGGCGCCTGGATGCGCGACTTGCGCGCCGAGCGCGGCCGGAAGGCCGTAGCCCATCGTGCCGAGACCGCCCGACGTCAGAAAGCGGTTGGGTTCGTCGAAATGGAAATGCTGCGCGGCCCACATC
>JACADX010000381.1 GCA_013389125.1 Parvularculaceae bacterium
CCTCGGCTGTCGTCCGGTTATCGCCGGTCATCATGACGATCCTGACGCCCTCGCGGCGCAGCGCGTCGAGAGCGGCGGGCGTTGCGGCCTTGACCGGGTCGGCGATTGAAAGGACGGCGACGGCGGCGGCGTCGATCGCGAGATAGATGACGCTTGCGCCGGCGCCGCGACGCTCTTCCGCTTTCGCCCGGAGCATCGCCGTGGAGACGCCGAGTTCGGCCATGAACCGTTCGGCGCCGAGCGCGACATTGCGGCCGAGGACGACGCCGACGACGCCTTTGCCGGTCGGCGAATCGAATTCCGACGGTTCGGCGAGACTTAATCCGCGCGCTTTCGCCGCCTCGACGATCGCCGTCGCGAGCGGGTGCTCGCTCCGGCTTTCAAGGCTCGCCGCGAAGCGCAAGGCCGTCCCCTCGTCGCCGCCCTCTGCGACGTCGATCGCGACGAGGGCGGGCTTTCCCTCGGTCAAGGTTCCGGTCTTGTCGATGACGAGGGTGTCGACTTTCTCAAGGCGCTCGAGCGCTTCGGCGTTCTTGATGAGGACCCCGGCGCGCGCGGCCCGGCCGACGCCCGTCATGATCGACATCGGCGTCGCAAGCCCAAGCGCGCAAGGACAGGCGATGATCAGCACCGAGACGGCGGCGATGAGGCCGTAGGCGAAGACGGGCTCGGGCCCGACAAGGAGCCACATGAAAAACGCGCCGACGGCGACGGCGATGACGGCGGGAACGAACCACGCCGACACGTGATCGGCGAGGCGCTGGATCGGCGCGCGGCTGCGCTGCGCCTCGGCGACGAGGCGCACGATTTGCGACAACATCGTATCGCGCCCGACTCGCGTCGCTTCCATGATCAGCGCGCCCGTCCGGTTGACTGTTCCGCCGATCAGCCGGTCGCCGGCGCTTTTCGTCACCGGCATCGATTCGCCGGTCACCATCGATTCATCGATCGCGGATCGCCCGTCGACGACATCGCCGTCGACGGGAACCTTTTCGCCCGGACGGACCCGAAGCCTGTCGCCGACGGCGATCGCCTCGATCGCGACGTCCTCGTCCGTTCCGTCGGCTCGGAGGCGCCGCGCGGTCTTCGGCGCGAGGTCGAGGAGGGCGCGGATCGCTCCGGAAGTTCGGGCCCGCGCCGCAAGCTCGAGGACCTGTCCCAACAGCACGAGAACGGTGATGACCGCCGCCGCCTCGAAATAGACGGCGACGGTTCCGTGCGCGGTCCGAAAGTCCGGCGGAAACAGCGAGGGCGCGAGCGTCGCGACGAGGCTGTAAAGGAAGGCGGCGCCGGTCCCGAGCGCTATGAGGGTGAACATGTTGAGCCGGCGCGTCCTCAGCGAAACCGCCGCGCGCGCGAAGAACGGCCATCCGCCCCAGAGGACGACGGGCGCTGCAAGCGCCAGCTGCAGGAAGGGATTGAGCTTTGGCGGGACGAGCCGGTCGACGCCGAGGAGATGGGCGCCCATCTCAAGCGCGAGGACCGGCGCCGTCAGGACGGCCCCGACGAGGAAGCGGCGGCGCATGTCTGCGAGTTCCGGATTTGATCCGCCTGCGGATGACGGCGCCATCGGCTCGAGCGCCATGCCGCAGATGGGACAAGCGCCCGGCCCGTCGCGGACGATTTCAGGATGCATCGGGCAGGTCCAGTCGCCGTCCGGCGATCTCGCCGCGGCGGGCGGCGCCGGCGGGCCGTGTCGGGCGCTACGGGCCGGGACTTCGGCGCGCTCGCTTTCCGCCAAATAGCGCGCCGGCGCGGCCGCGAATTTCGCCTTGCAATGCGCGCTGCAGAAGAAGACGTCCGCGCCCTTATGCCTTAGGCGATGCGGCGAGGACGCCGCGACATCCATGCCGCAGACAGGGTCTTTGAGCGCCGGAGCGTCGGGGCGCAAGGGATCGGGAGCGAGGGCGGCGGCGACCGGCATGAAGCGTCTCCTGGCGGGGCGTCAGCGCCTTCCATATATACCCGCCTCGGGTATCCTGCAAGATACCACCATGGGGTATTACAGCGCGCCGCGGCGGCGTCAATCGGCGTCGGAAAGGTCCTTCGACGACCAGTGAATGTGCCGGATGCGCCAGGCGTCGCCGTCGCGCGTCAGGACCATCGTCTCCATCATCATCGCGTGGACCGGCTTCGTGACGTCGGTCCCCTTGGTTTCGCTTTCGGAAATGACGATCGCCATGTCGCCGGCGACGATTTCGTCGCGCTTCTTCAAGGTCGTCTTGACGCCCGACATGAACTGCATGTCGGCGCCCATATCCACCTTTCGAAACTCGTCGAGCGATCGCCCGGCGCGGCCGCCTTCGGCGATGATGACGTCCTCGGCGAGAAGCTTCTTGACCAGCGCTTCGTTCTGCGCGGCGAGCGCGACCGCGAACGCGTCGACGGCTTTCGCCGGCCCCGACGAGACAGCCGCATGCTGCTCGGCCGAGTGCTTGCTGTGATCGTCATGATCGCGGTGGTCCGCGAGCGCAGACGCCGGCAAAGCGATTGCAGCGATCGACCATGCCATAAGCAGCGAGGTCAGACGGTTTCGCATATTCAGTCCCCTTCCCTTCAGAACCAGAACCTGAGGCCCGCGACGAACGACACCGCCGACGGGTCCTTGCCGGCGGCGCGCGCGAAGTCCGCCGTGTCGCCGAGGCTTTTTTCCCACGCGACGCCGACATAGGGCGCGAATTCGCGTCGGATTTCATAGCGCAGCCTCAGGCCCGCTTCGGCGGTCGAAAGACCCGATCCCGTTTCGAGCGCTGGGACATCCTCGAAGGCGAAATTCAGTTCCACGCGCGGCTGCAAGATGAGGCGCTGCGTGAGGAGAAGCTCATACTCCGCTTCAAGCCGCGACGTGACGTCGCCATCGAAGCTGACGAAGACCGCCGCGTCGATCTCGAAGAGATAGGGCGACAGGCCTTGCGCGCCGATGACGCCGTAGGTTCGGTCATGAAACGGCGCGAAATCATGGCGGACGCCCGCCTGCAAATCCCAGAAGGAGCCGATGGCGCGCGAGAAGAGACCCTGGACTTCCGCCTCCTCGAACGCGTCGGCGGAGAAATCATACGCGCCTTCCGTCTTCACCCAGACCTTGTTGACGTCGCCGCCGGCGAAGCCTTGCGCGTCCCAGAGGAACAAGGGGTCGCCCGCGTTCGACTGATATTCGAAGCGCTCGCCCTCGACATAGGTCAAGACGCCGCCGCCATGATGCTTTTGCATGTGACGGCGGACCGCGGCGGTCGCCTCCGCGTCGACGACCTCCTGCGCGAGGGCCGGCGCGGGCGCGGCGGCGACGAGCGCGAAGGCGGCGATCGCAAAGGCCGTTCCGCAGCCCTTTCCGCCGCTTTTTACGGGCGAGTCGCCGCCCGTGTTTCTCCGTTTCGGGACGAGCTGTCCGCGCGCCGGACGATCGCGGCGAGGATGCCGGGGCTCCCGCATCAATGATGCTCCCCATGGCCCTGATGCGCGTCGTGTCCGTCGCGTTCTTCGGCGGGGGCCGGCTCACGCCCTTCGTGTTCCTCCGCTGACGGATGATCCGCGCCGCTCATCCGGCGAACCATGACCGTCTGCATCATGCCGGCCGCCATGTGATAGAGAAGATGGCAGTGGAACGCCCATTCCCCGGGCGCGTCGGCGGTGACGTCGACCGAGAATTTGTCACCGGGCTTGACGATGATCGTATGCTTCCTCGGCTTTCTCGCATGATCGCCGACGACGACGTCGAAGAACATGCCGTGGAGGTGGATCGGATGGCTCATCATCGTGTCGTTGACGAAGGTCAATCGCACGCGCTCGCCCTCGTGAAAGAGGATCGGCTCTTTCACGTCCGAGAATTTGACGCCGTCGAAGGACCACATGTAGCGCGCCATGTTGCCGGTAAGGTGCAGCTCGATCTCGCGCCCCGGCGCGCGGCTGTCGGGGTTCTCGTCAAGGCTTTTGAGATCCCCATAGGCGAGGACGCGGTGATCGACGCCCTCAAGCCCGACGCCGGGGTCGGCGAGGCGGTTCGAGGGCGCTTCGGCGACCATGTCGACGCCGACGCCGGTCGGATGCGGATGCGCGATTGCGCCGCCGGCTTCCTCGCCCTCTCCCATCGACGCATGATCCATCGCGCCATGATCCATCGCGCCGTGATTCATGGAGGCGGCCCCGTGACCGTCGTGGCGCATCGCCATGTCGCGCATCGAAAGGATCGGCCGCTCGCGGAGCGCGGGGACCTCGGCGGTCATCCCGGCGCGGGGGCTAAGGGTTGCGCGCGCAAAGCCCGAGCGGTCGATCGTCTCGGCGAAGAGCGTGTAGGCGCGATCTTCAGGCGCCACGACGACGTCATAGGTCTCGGCGACGCCGATCTGGATTTCGTCGGTCTCGACGGGCTCGACATTGAGCCCGTCCGCCGCGACGACGGTCATCGCAAGACCCGGAATGCGCAGGTTGAAAATCGTCATCGCCGAGGCGTTGATGATCCGCAGGCGCACGCGCTCGCCGGCCCTGAACAGCCCCGTCCAGTTGTCGCCGGGGCCGCAGCCGTTGACGAGATAGGCGTAGACGGCGCCGCTCAAGTCCGCGATGTCGGTCGGCGCCATGCGCATCGCGCCCCACATCTCGCGCTCTGAAAGCGCCGCGCCGAACCCTTCGTCGCCGGCGTCCGCAATGAAGTCGCCGAGCGTGCGCTTTTGGAAATTGAACGCCTCGGAGGATTTCTTCAGCTTACGGAACAGCCGCTTCGGGTCCTCATAGGTCCAGTCGCCGAGCATGATCACGTGCTCGCGATCGTATCGGACGGGATCGGCGCCTTTGGGGTCGATGATGATCGGCCCGTAATGGCCGACCTGCTCCTGGAGGCCCGAATGCGAGTGATACCAGTAGGTCCCCGACTGCTTCACCCGAAAGCGGTAGGCGAAGGTTTCGCGCGGGCGAATGCCGGGGAACGAGACGCCCGGAACGCCGTCCATGCCGGCGGGAAGGAGGATCCCGTGCCAGTGGACCGACGTGTCTTCATCGAGATGATTGGCGACGTTGATCGTCACCTCGTCGCCCTCGCGCCAGCGAAGGAGCGGGCCCGGGAAACGCCCATTAAGAAGAACGCCGCCGCTTTTTCGTCCGTCGACAAGAACGCGCGCGCGCGCGACGGCGAGATCGAACGTCGAGCCTTGCAGCGCGCCGCCGCCGAATAGGCCTTCCGACGCGCGCGCCGATCGCGCGCCAAAGGGCGAGAGGGCGAGCCCCGCGCCGAGCGCGGCGGATTGCGACAGGAAGCGGCGGCGCGAAATCATCGGTCCTTCGTCTACGGCGCGTTGACGCCCCGGATATACCCATATAGGGTATCAGTCAACGACACGATGAGGAGAGCCGGCGATGGCGAAGGGTCGAAAATCGGCGCCTTTGGAAAAACCCGCGCCGCGCGGCGCCCATCGCGGCGGCGAGGCGCGCGCGAAAATCGTCAACCGCCTGAGGCGCATCGAAGGCCAGGTCGCGGGGCTCGCGCGCATGGTCGAGGATCAGCGCTATTGCATCGACATCCTGACGCAGATCGCCGCGGTCAAGGCGGCGCTCTCGAAGGTCGAGGACGCGGTCCTTGACGATCACGCCGCGCATTGCGTCGCCGTGTCGATCAGGAGCGGGAACGCCGATGATCAGCGTGCGAAGTTTTCAGAGCTCGTCGATTTAATCAGCAAGGTGAAGCGCTGAATCCTTCGCGATCTTCCGGCGTTCGCGCTGAAAGCGCATCGTAACGCCGGACGCCGGGCAGCCGCCTTTACGCCGGCCAGAACGGCTTGCCAGCGAGCGCCTGGAAAAAGAGCGCCGCCGCAGGGCCGAGCTGCGCGAGCGCCGCCGCGACGACCGCGGCGGCTGCTGGGCGAGGATCGCCAGCGTCAGGAAATGGACGCTCAACGAGACGTTGAATTTTTGCGGCTTCAGCCAGACGGAATCGCCGTCGATCGTGCGCGCGTCGATCGCTGAGGCGGGCAGCGTGACGACGAACATGGCGACGGTGAAGAACGCCGCCGCGACGAGCGCGCGCGTCACGTGATCATCGTCAAGGCCCGGGAGAGCCGGCGCTTCGCTCCGCCGCGCGTCGAGAAAGCGCATCATGGGGGCGTCCCTTTGCGGCGGCGATAGAGCGCGCGGATCGACAAGAAGAGCGCAAGGCCGACGGGACCGAACATGAAAGTCGCCAGAAGGATCGGCGCCTGAAGGAGCCGCGGCAGCCCGATCGCATCCGCGCGGCGCGCGATCCACGCGCCGATGAAAAGGTCGAAGGCGAGATAGTGAAGCCAGCCGGCGAGGAGGAGTTCGTCCTTGGCGAAGAGCGCACGCACCTCCGCGATCGAGCCGAAGCCGGCGTCGACCGTGTAGATGTTGGCGAAGATCAGCCCGGCGTAAAGCAGCGCGAAGCCGAAGGGGATGAGGAATTGCGGAATGAAGAAGACGATGTCGAACCGGCGCGGCAGGAAAAGGAGGATCATCCAGCCGATCAGCGCGGCGGAGTTCGCGAGCCCGAAGAGCCGTTCCGGCTCCGGCATTTCAACAAACACGGCGACCCTGCCCCTCGCGCCCGTTCGGCGCCTTTTGTCGCCAGCTAATCAAATCGGCGCCGCCGCCGCAATCGCCGGCGCCTCTATTCGGCGAGCCGGAGCCGCCGCCGCTCGAATTGGCGCCGCATGCTCTGGAGATCACGGCCCCCGC
>JACADX010000285.1 GCA_013389125.1 Parvularculaceae bacterium
GCAAAGAACCGCCCGCGCGCCCGCCCGGTCGGCTGCGGCCTCGACGGCGGCGATTTCCGCCGCGGCGTCGCCGTCGAAGGCGTTGATCGCGACGAGCGCGGGAACCCCGAACAGACGCACATTCTCGATATGGCGCGCAAGATTCGCGGCGCCGCGCTTCACCGCATCGACATTCTCCCGGTCGAGATCCTTCTTGGCGACGCCGCCGTTCATCTTGAGCGCGCGAACGGTCGCGACGATGACGGCGGCTTTCGGCGAAAGTCCCGCCTTGCGGCATTTGATGTCAAAGAATTTCTCCGCGCCGAGATCGGCGCCGAAGCCCGCCTCGGTTACGACATAATCGGCGAGCGCAAGTCCCGCGCGCGTCGCAATTAATGAGTTGCATCCATGCGCGATGTTCGCGAACGGGCCTCCGTGGAGGATCGCCGGATTGTTCTCAAGCGTCTGCACGAGGTTCGGATTGACCGCGTCCTTCAAGAGCGCCGTCATCGCGCCGTCGGCCTTGAGATCGCGCGCGGTCACGGGCTTTCCGACGCGGTTGCGGCCGATGATGATGTCGCCGAGCCGGCGGCGAAGATCGTCAAGATTTTCAGAAAGGCAGAGAATCGCCATGACTTCGGAAGCGACCGTGATGTCAAACCCCGTCTGGCGCTGGACGCCGTTGCCCTCGCCGAGGCCGACGACGATGTCGCGAAGCGCGCGGTCGTTCATGTCCATGACGCGCCGCCAGGCGATCTTGCGCGCGTCAAGATCGAGGCCGTTCCCCCAATAGAGCTGATTGTCGATCAGCGCGGAAAGGAGATTGTGCGCCGAAGTGACCGCGTGAAAATCGCCGGTGAAGTGCAGATTGATGTCGTCCATCGGGACGACTTGCGAACGCCCGCCGCCCGTCGCGCCGCCCTTGACGCCGAAACAGGGGCCGAGAGAGGGCTCGCGAAGGACGATCGCCGCGCGTTCGCCGATGCGCCAGAGCGCGTCGCCAAGGCCGACGGTTGTCGTCGTCTTTCCCTCTCCGGCGGGCGTCGGATTGATCGCGGTGACGAGAATGAGCGCGCCTTTTTCGCGCGCCTTGAGATCGCCGAGCCGCGACAGGTCGATCTTCGCCTTTGCGCGGCCGAACGGGATAATGTCGCCGGCGCCGAGGCCGAGTTTTCCGGCGACCGCGTCAAGCGGCGCAAGACGCGCCTCGCGCGCGATATCAATGTCGCTTTTCATGGCGTCCCCGATGTCGAAGTTCGTCTTCGGCCCGCTGGCAGGAGGGGGGAACCCTATCGGCGATCGCGCTATGCGATCAACTGCGAAAACGGTAGAGTCCGATTTGTGCGGCGCCATATTTCCGACGGTCTGTTTCGTCAAAGCCTGCGACCGCCGCCGGCGTCTCGCCCTCGCCCTGTTCGACGACGACAAGCGCGCCTTTTGCGAGCCAGCCGCCGGTATTGAGCGCTTGAAGCGCGGGCGCGATAAGTTCCTTTCCATACGGAGGATCAAGAAAGGCGAGCGTGAAGGCCGGCCCGACGCCGGCTGGCTTCGCGCCCAAGGTCGTTGCGGACCGCCGGTGAATGCGAGTCGCGCCGAAAAGACGCAGCGCCTCGACGTTGTCGCGGATCGCGCCGCGCGCTTCGGCGTCGGTCTCGACGAAGAGGCAAAAGGCGGCGCCGCGCGACATCGCCTCGAGGCCGAGCGCGCCGGATCCCGCAAAAAGGTCGATGACGCGCGCGCCCTCCAGCGAGAATTCGTCCCGGTGCGCAAGTATGTTGAAGAGCGACTCGCGCGTCCGGTCGGCGGTCGGGCGCGTCTCGCGCCCTTTCGGCGCGACGAGCGCGCGACCGGAAAATTTTCCGCCGACGATGCGCATCAGTCCTCGTCGAGCCGATGCTCGTCAATGAGGCGATTCAGCTTCTCGCGCTTTGCGTTTTCGAGCGATTTTTCCGCTTTCGTCCGGCCGAATTTCGCGCGGTTCGCCGCGGCCGACTTTTCCTTCTTGGCGGCGCGCTTCTTCTTGCGTGCGCGGTTGAGATTGACGATGTCGGCCATCTTCAAATCCCGAGCGCCTCTGATGTTTTCGCGCCAAGCTGCTCCTTAATCTGCTTTGACGGCACTTCCTCAATGGCGCCCGCTTCAAGGCCGCCGAGCTGGAACGGGCCGAAGGCGGTTCTGATGAGCCGGTTCACCTTGAGCCCTAGGTGCTCCATCACCTTGCGGATTTCGCGGTTCTTGCCTTCGGTGATCGAGGCGGTGATCCATTGATTGCCGCCTTTGGTCTGGTCGAGCTTCGCCTTAATCGGCTTGTAGAGGACGCCGTCGATCGTCACGCCTTTCGCAAGCTCGTCGAGCGCCTTCTGGTCGGTTTTTCCGTACGCCCTGATGCGATAGCGCCGGACCCAAGCGTTCGCCGGCAGTTCGAGCTGTCGGGCGAGGGCGCCGTCATTGGTCAGCAGCAAAAGACCCTCCGTCGTCAAATCAAGCCGTCCGATGGATATCACCCGCGGGAGTCGGTCCGCGACGGCGTCAAAGACCGTAGGGCGTCCTTGCGGATCCTTGTGCGTCGTCACAAGCCCGGACGGCTTGTGATATCGCCAAAGCCGCGGCGGCTCCTTCGTTCTGACGCGCGTTCCATCGACGCGGACGTCCATCCCCTCCTTCACCTTGAAGGCGGGGGTCGTCAGGGTTTTCCCGTCGACCGTGACGATACCCTGCTCGATGAGTTTTTCCGCCTCGCGCCGGGAGGCGACGCCGGCGCGCGCGAGGAACTTCGCGATGCGTTCGCCGTCCGGGTTCTGTGCGGCGTCGGCGGGGGCCATGGTTAAGCGGTCCTTAAGAAGCGGACGCTCTTATGCTCGCGGCCAGGATATCTTGTCGAGGGCGGCGATGGACCTCAAGGAAGAGCAAGCGATCGGCGGCGATCCCGCGTCGCACTGGTATTACATCTCAAAGGGACGGGCCATTCGCTCCCTGATCGGCGAGGGCCCCTTCGCGTCGGTGCTCGATGTCGGCGCTGGGTCCGGCGTTTTCTCGCGCATGCTGACGGCGCAAGGCGTCGCGGAGCGCGCCGTCTGCGTCGATCCTAATTATACGGATGAATGGCTCGCCGGGCGCTCTGAAAGTGCGATCAGCTATGTCCGGTCGATTGAAGCCTGCGACGCGCCGCTCGTCCTGATGATCGACGTCATCGAGCATGTCGACGACGACGTCGCGCTGATCGCTGATTATGCAAGAAGGGCGAAGCCCGGCGCGAAATTCCTGATTTCAGTCCCGGCGTTCAAGTTTCTCTGGTCGTCGCATGACGACTTCCTTGAGCATCGGCGCCGCTACACGCTCTTATCGCTTGAACGGGCGGCGGTCGCGGCCGGCCTTGCGCCGGTACGGCTCCGCTATTTCTTCGGCATGCTGTTTCCGGCGGTCGCGGCGATGCGGATCGCCGACCGGGCGATGACGCCAAGCGGCAAGCCTGCTGAGAGCGCAATGAAGCCCGCGCCGTCCTGGCTGACGAAGGCGCTCGTTGCGGTCCATGATGTCGAGCGCGCGACGCTTTTCCCGTTCAATCAGCTCGCCGGCGTCACTGCATTCTGTCTCGCGGAAAAGCCGCAGGCGCTCGCGAAAGCGGCGAGCGCCGCCTAGATCGTCGGGCGCGATCCCAAAGTCGCGCCAGACGATCCGATCATTATTTCAGCGCGTTCGCCGCTCCGCGCCTCACTCGCGCAGAACCGGTTCCCACTTTTGCGCCCGGCGCGCTAGAAGGCGGCGATGGATGCCGACGCGATTGACGAGCGGATGATGAGCCGCGCGCTCGATGAGGCGCGCAAAGCCGCACGCGCCGGCGAAGCGCCGGTCGGGGCCGCGCTCGTCAATGCGACCGGCGACCTCCTCGCCATCGCCGGCAACGCGCCGATTTCAAATCATGATCCGACGGCCCACGCCGAAATCCGGGTGATCCGAGAGGCGGCGCTGCGGCTCGGCAATTATCGCCTCATTGGGACGACTCTTTATGTGACGCTTGAGCCTTGCGCGATGTGCGCCGGCGCGATCAGCCATGCGCGGATCGCAAGGCTCGTCATTGGCGCGAAGGATCAAAAGGGGGGCGCTGTCTTTCATGGTCCGCGCTTCTTCGAGCAGCCGACCTGCCATTGGCGCCCGGAAATCGTCCGCGGTCCTTACGCGGAGGAATCGGCAGCGCTGCTCCGGGAGTTCTTCAAGGCGAGGCGGTAAGCGGCGAATGCGTTTCAAGATTCGCGGTCGCCCGCCCCGCCGATCTCAAGCGCGAGAATGCTGCGGACAAGCTCAAGGTCCTCCGGCTTGTCGACATCGATCGCGGCCTCCGGCGTCGCCAGCGGGACAAGCCGTGCGCTGACGCCCGTCTTGCGGAAGATCGTCTTTTCGAGCCCCGCTTTCGTCATTTGCCCCGCGAGATAGGCGAGGGCCGTGAAGACGCCGATTTCGCGCGCCATCGCCGCGGGATTTTTCCGTTTTCTTTCAAGGCGGCGCCAGAAGTCGGCAAGGCCCTTCGCCCGCGCGCCCGAAAACCAGAACAGATTGGCGCCGGAAAAGCTGATGTCCTTCAGACGAATGAAGGTGCGCCGCGAGTTCGGAAATCGCTCCTCGTAAAGGCGTCGGTCGACGCACGCCGCGGCGGCGTCATCGCCTTGCGCTTCCTTTAGAAAAGCGCGGATCATGCCGCTTGCAAGCAGCGCGTGATCGCATGTCGTTACAAGAAGGCCGCGATCGCCAAGCCGCTCGACGGCGCCAAGCGCGGTCGACGCGGGCGAGCCGCCCGTCTCCTCGAACGTCCAATCTTCGACGCCGGCGAGCGCCGACGCGATCGCGGCGCGAACATCTTCGGGCGCTGCAATGCTAATGTGCGAGATGCGACCCGAGGCGCGAAGGGCGTCCGCGACGCGACGGATGAGCGGCCTGCCGCCAGCGACGAGAAGCGCCTTGTGCGGAACATTATCGACGGCGGCCAGCGGATCGACCTCTCCCTCGCGCCGCCCGGCGAGAATGAGCGCGTCGACCGGAACGTCGGCGGCGGAGGCTTTCGGCGCTTTGCGCTTCATGGCTTTCGCGGCGAAAGGCGCCGTCGTTCGGCGGTCTTCAGGTCGCCCGCTTCAGGGTCGAATTCGCGGACCTCGACGTCGATCGTCCAGGCGCCCGCCGCGTCGCGATCGATCGAGAAGAGATTGTAGCGGGCGGGCCGGTACCGCCCGCGCGCTTGCGGATGCGAAGCGGACGCGCCGCCGACGACTGGCCGCGGCCCGTCGATCGTGTCGATCTCGGCCCAGACCGATCGGTGCGTGTGGCCGTGAAGGACGAGATCGACCCCGGTTTCGGCAAGGAGCGCCCTCAATTCGCGCCGATCGTCGAGCGCTTTCCTGCGCGGCGTCGCGCCTTCGGTAACCGGGTGGTGGAGGATGAGCACGCGGCAGGCCCC
>JACADX010000343.1 GCA_013389125.1 Parvularculaceae bacterium
GACGGCGCGACGGCGCGGAGAATTCTGCCGCCGACGTCATAGACGCGCCCCGAGGGGTCGCGAAAGGAAGCCGGATCGGCGGACATCGCTTAAGGCGTCGGATTGTCGGCGTTCGGATCAGCGTCGGTTGCGGCGTTCTTGCGGGCGCCGCCGAAGAATGACGCGATCCGCGCCCACCACATCCGCGCCGCGAAAAGGCCGCCGGCGACGGCGCCGATGAGCGCCTGCAACGCAAGGCTTCCCGTGCCGGGATCAATGTAGGCGTAAGCGGACGCCGGGAACGCCGCCGCCGCCGCGCCGATGATCGCCGCCGTCTTTCGTCCTGGCATTTTGGTCCGCCCGCTCTCAGCCCTGCTGCCCCGCGAAACTGGCGGAGCAACCTCTAAAAACGGTTAAGAAATCGTCGTTGATCCGGCCCTCCGGCGCATCGACAGCGGCCCGGCAAAGCGGCTATGCGGCTCGCCAAGCCGCCTTCGTCGCCCCCCTTGTCCGCCGCTGTCTTCTTCGTCGTCCTCCTGTCGGCGCTTTTGCACGCCGGATGGAACGCGCTCATCAAGGAGCGCGCCGACCGGTTCTTCTCGATCTCGCTCCTCGGCGTCGCGCAAGGGCTTGTCGCGCTCGCGGCGCTGCCCTTTGTCGAGACGCCGAGCGGGGCGACCTGGATCTGGATCATCGCCTCCGCAGCGCTCCACACCGGCTACAAGCTCCTCCTCATCCGCGCCTACACGGCGGGCGATCTCGGGCAGGTCTATCCGCTGGCGCGCGGCGCCGCGCCGCTCCTTTCAACGCTGGTCGCGCTCGTCGTCCTTGGCGAGACGATGGGGCCGTTCCTGTGGGCGGGCGTCCTCACGCTTTCATTCGGCATCGGGCTGATGTCGGTAAAGGGCGGCGGCGATCTTGGCCGCCTCGACCGCAAGGCCGTTCTCTCAGCGCTTGCGACGTCGGTGTTCATCGCCGGTTATACGATCGTCGACGCGCTCGGCGCGCGCGGCGCGGCATCGCCCGGAAGCTACATCGCCTGGATGTTCGTATTCGACGGGATGACGATCGCCCTCGTCTACGCCGGCGTCCGACGCGGAAAGGCCCTCGCCGTCGCCCGCGAGCTTCCGTTCGGCCTCATGGCGGCGATGATGTCGCTCGGCGCCTACTGGCTCGTCATCTGGTCGATGACCAAAGCGCCGATCGGGGCCGTCGCGGCGCTTCGCGAGTCGAGCATCCTCTTTGCGCTCGTCCTCTCCGTCGTTTTCCTCAAAGAGCGACCTTCGCGCTGGCGCCTCCTGTCGGCGGCGATCATTCTTCTCGGCGTCGGGCTGATGCGCCTCGACTGAGCGCTCAAACGGCCGCGCGCCAGATCTGATTGACGAGGATCGCGCCGACGACGCTCGTCAAGACGATCAGATAGAGGACGCCGATGAAGGCAGACGACAGAACCGTCTTGATCCATCCCCGCTTGTAGGCGCGCCGCAAGGCGAGGACGAAATAGACGCCAAGGAGCGCCATCGCGGCGGGGAAGACATTCGGAACGCCGAACTGTCCGAGCAAGATCGCCGCGCCGATCACCGTGAACGCGGCGGCGTGGCTGTAGAGCGCCAGCACAAGGTGATCGAACAAGAGCGCGTCGCGCCCGCGGATGAACATCGCCGTGATGAGCGCAAGGACCGGCGCCATGAAAAACATGATGCGCGGCAGCCAGGTGTTGATTCCGGCGTTGAAGGCGGTCGGATCGGCGACCAGAAGATTGACGCCGGCGAGAACGCGCTCGAAGCCCCGTTCGAAATCCGCTTCGTCGGGGCCTTCTTGCGCGCCGGGTTTGGCCGCATCGCTCTCATCGTTCTCAATCTCGACCTTCGCCGCGCGCTTGATGCTCTCCGCGCAGCGCCGCCATTTGTCCTCGTCGATCTTGACGTCCTGCGGGCGGACGAAGAACCGGAGCCTGGTCTTGATGTCGCAATCAACGGTTTCGCCGTCGATGACGACCGCCTCGTTTTCCCGGGCGGCCTCGGCGATCGCTTCTTGCGCCGCCGGCCCCGCTTCGCGCATCGCCGCTTCGAGGCGCGCGCGGTCGGCGGCGATCTCCGCCGGAGATTTCGCGACGACCTCAACCGCGACGAACATCGTGTGCGTCAGCCCGAGGACGAGGAAGAACAGAAAGCTCACGACAAGGAAGAGCCGCACCGGCGGGGTGTAGCGCGAGCGCCGGCCGTGGCTGTAATTCGTCGGCACGACTCCGGGCGCCGCCGCCATCAGCCCAAGCGTCCGCCACATGCGGGAATCGAACGCGAATGTGTCCTTGACGAAATCCTTGAAAAGCACGAACGAGCTGCGGCGCATGTCGTCGTTCTTCTGTCCGCAGTTCGCGCAGTAAGCGCCGGCGATCGCAGCGCCGCAGGAAAGGCAGGCGAGCGCCGCGCCAGTCGCAATCGCCGCGCCGATCGCGCCTTCCGGCGCGATATCGACGCCGCCGTCGTCCTCTCCGGCTTCAATCTCTGGCAGGCTCATGCCCCGCGCCCGAAATTCACCTTGACGATCCTACGCCGCAATTCGCGCCCCGCCAATTGGATACGGAATGCCCGCCATGGTAGAAGCCCGGGGCACTATCATGCCCGAATTCGTCACGCGCTTTGCTCCCTCGCCGACCGGCCTCCTGCATCTCGGCCACGCCTATTCGGCGCTGACGGCGCATGAAGCGGCGCGCGCCGCCGGCGGGCGCTTCATCCTGCGCATCGAGGACATCGACCGCACGCGCTGCAAGCCGGAATTCGAGGCGGCGATTTACGAGGACCTCGCTTGGCTCGGCGTTGATTGGGCGGAGCCCGTGCGGCGGCAGTCGGATCATTTCGCAGACTACGACGCGGCGCTCCGCCGACTGATTGACCGAAACCTCGTCTATCGCTGCTTCAGGACCCGGAAGGAATTGCTGGACGACATCGCGCGCGCCCCTCACCTCGGCGCGGGCGGGCCGGAGGGGCTCGCCTATTTCGGCGCGGCGCTCCCTCAGGATGCGGAGCAGGCGATGCTCGATGCGGGCGCGCCTTTCGCCTGGCGCCTGTCGATTGCGGCGGCGCGCGGCGCGCTGAAAGGCGCTTATGACGCGCTTTTTTTCACCGAAGAAGACCTCGACGGTGGCGCGCGCCGCGAAGTCAAAGCGACACCCGAGATTTTCGGCGACGCCGTGATCGCGCGCAAGGACCTTGGAACAAGCTATCATCTCGCCGCCGTTCACGACGACGCGCTTGAGGGCGTGACGCATGTCATCCGCGGCGAGGATTTGAGGGCGGCGGCGCATCTTCACCGTCTCTTGCAGGCGCTCCTCGGTTATCCGGCCCCGACCTATCGACACCACCGGCTGATCACGGACGAAGGCGGCAGGCGGCTCGCCAAGCGCGACCGGGCCGCGACCTTGCGTGCGCTGCGGGAAAGCGGCGTCAGCGCGGACGACGTTAAACGCCGCCTCGGCTTCACCGATTAACGGTCGCCATCGCGGCCGCGTTGTAGCGATCGCCGGCGACCGCGCCCGGCGGCGCGGCGCTTTCAATCGCCGCGATATCGTCCTTCGAGAGCGCGATCCTCGTCGAGCCGACATTCTCCTCAAGGCGCGCGATTTTCTTGGTGCCGGGAATGGGGATGACGTCGTCGCCCTTCGCCATCGTCCAGGCGAGCGCGATCTGCGCCAAAGTCGCGCC
>JACADX010000364.1 GCA_013389125.1 Parvularculaceae bacterium
GCAAGGCTCCGAGCCGCATATAGGCTCTGGCGAGCGCGGCGCTCGATTTCCTCCCGATCGCGAGATCCTGTTCGATGGCGATCGCGCGGCGCTGCTTCTCTACGGCGCTTTGCTTGGTCGCCGCATCGCCGGAAAAGCCGCCGCGAAAGTAGTCCAGCGAAGCATAAGTCGACCAGAACTCCGCATTCGCATGCTTCCGCTGATAGGCGGCCAGCGACGGCTGCAGCGCTTGAAGGCGCGCCTCGATCTGGTCGAAATCAGCGGGACCGATCTCAGGCTTCATGAGCCAGGAATTCAGGAAACCGAGTTCGGCCCAAATGCGGACTTCGTCGTCTTCCGGCGCCCGTGAAAGCATCGCGGCGAAGTGCGCATTCGCGCGCTCCGGGTCGTTCACCCGATGATAAAGCGCGGCGAGGGCGTAGTGGGCGAAAAGAACGCGCCCGTCATCCTCGAAGTCGGGCCCTTCGGCGAGCGTCAGGAGCTCCACATTGCGCGCAATCGCCTTGGTCGTGTCCTGATGAAAGATCACGGCTGCGATCTGCGAGAGCGTTTCAATTCGCGCCGATGCGCTGAGGCCGGCGGCCGTTTGCTCCTCATAGATCCGTTCAAGCATTTCCGCGGCGCTGTTCAATTCGCCCCTGTCAATCAGGGATACGACCGTCACCGCCTTGTCGGCGCGATCGGAGCGCTGCAGCGCCACGACGGCCTTCGAAGCCGACTCGAAACGGAGGGGATCGGCGTAGTCGCCGCGCCGGTTTGCATCAAGCCGGCGGATCAGGCGGTCCGTCAATGCGTTTGCGGCGCGCGTCGGCTCGTCGCTTGCGTCGCGGCTTGCGGGCGGCGCCGGCCGCCGCAGCGACAGTCCCATGACGCCGATGTTCACCGCGACGAGCGCGAGAAGGATGAGGCCCGCAATCTGGACCCGATGGTTTTTGAGGATGCTCAGGAATGCGCGCCGCGCCCGCGCGCCTCCCTCCATCGCATCAAACGCCACGACCGGCTCGTCGATGTTCTTGAGCGCCAAGGGCCCGCGCCGCGAGAAATGCGCGTCGACGCCGCCGCGGACGAGGTTGACGACGGCGAGCGAGACCAGGACGCCGTTGGGCTCGGCTTCCCCTTGCAGGCGCGCGGCGACGTTGACGCCGTGTCCCAGAAGATCGCCGCCGGGCTGTTCGACGACGTCGCCGGCGTGGACGCCCGCCCGAACGGCGGCGCCGGGGCTCGTCGGAGAGAGATTGTTCCTTGCACGGATGTCGGCGACGAATTCGAGGGCGGCGAGAACGCCGTCGGCGGCGCTCGGGAACTCGGCGAGGAATCCGTCGCCCGCCGCGTGGAAGATCCGGCCGCGCCGGTTCGCCACGACCCGCTCGAACGCCGCGCGGACGATGGTGACGGTGCGAACCGCCGCCTCGTCGCTCGCCTCCGCGAGCCGCGAATAGCCGCAGATGTCGGCGGCGACGACGGTCGTCAGGCGCCGCGGCGAGGCTTCGATTTCATCCCGGACCACGGCCTTGCCGGCGGACACATCCATCCGATGAGCGCTCCCCCCTTTGTCGTGTGTTTATACACGCGCCGCGACCCCCGAAGAATGACCCGGGAAGAAATGTGACCTTTGTTACAGTATATCACGAGCGCAGGCGCAACACTTGGCGTTGCTATCGCCGACTATGAAGACCGCGCCCGATCATTTCGCCTCAAAAAGACTCGAGGGACATGCGGATCAGCCCCCACGCCGAACTATTCGCCGTCGCAGCGCTCGCCGCCGCCATGGCGCTCGGTCTTGATCTCCTGATCAATGGCGCGGGGGCGGGGGCGATGAAGGCGGCCTCGCTCCTCTCGGCGGCGGGGCTCGGCCGACCGGCGGCGCTTTTCTGCGGCGCGCTCGCCGTCGGAGCGCCAGGTCCCTTGTCGGTCTTCTACTTTCGCCCACTGACGAAGCGCGGCGCCTTTACGCTCGCCTTCGGGATCGTGGCGATCGTTGCGATGCTGACGCCGGCCCAATCAGCCCTCCGCGTCTGACATTTCCTTCAGCATCTCGAGATCGTCAACGGCGATCCGTCCGCGCGCGAGGCTGATCGCGCCAACATCCTTCATCGCCTGCAGATGGCCGTTGACCTTTTCGCGCGAAGCGCCAAGCCGGCCGGCGATTTCGTTCTGCGTGATCCTCAGGACCGGTTTTTCCGCCCGCTGACCATTCGCGAGGTCGATGAGGAAGGACGCGATGCGCGCCTTGAGAGTCTTAAAGGTGAGGCCCGAAACCTGCCCGTTCGTGCGGCGCACTTTCGTCGCGAGGTCCTTGATGATCGCCATCGCGAAATCGGGATGCCCGCGGACGAGCGCGAGGAAGGACGGCGCGGAAATGCTGAGGAGCGACGCGTCGGCGCTGGCGCGCGCCGCGACCGATCGCGGCTTTCCGTCAAGGACGCCGATTTCTCCCATGACGTCGCCGGCGCGCGCCGTCGAGACGCTGATCGAGCGTCCGTCGGCGTCGGCGATTTCGAGCGAAAGCTCGCCGGAAAGGATCAGATAGATCGCGGTCGCCGGCGCGCCGGCGGCGAAAAGCTCTTCGCCCTTTCGAAGGCGCACGCGCGGCGATCCGGCGAGGCGCTCGATCTCCGCGCGCGACAAGGCGCCAAACAGCGTCGAGCGCGAGAGGAGGGCGGCGGCGTGCTCTTTGTCGGCGGACATCAGGCGCGGCTCTTCCGTGGCGGGGCAAGGCTTGCGCGCTTTTCGGGAGCCGACCGTGACGGGCGTCACGCCAGGCCCTCGCGCGCCTATCGCCGTTAACCATAGCGGGTCCTGAAAAGATTTCCGC
>JACADX010000197.1 GCA_013389125.1 Parvularculaceae bacterium
TCGCCCCCGAACGCCTTCAGCCTCGCCGGCACGTCGCCGCAATGCGGAAACTTCGCGTAGTCGGTCGAGGCCTCGAGCGCGATCTTGTGGACGGCCGGATCGAAGGAAAAGAGCCCTTCGTAAAAGCCGCGGCCTTTGCAAAAGACGTCGTCAAAGGCGAAAAAGCCCGGCTCCTTTGGGGTCGAGGCCGCGATATGGGGATGGCGCGCGAGATGATCGAAGAGCGTCGTCGTCCCCGCCTTCATGGCGCCGATAATGAGGCCGAAACGGGTGATCATGAGCCTTCCGGGGGCGAACGCGAACGGGCGCTCATCCCATATCAAGATTTAGGCCGGCGCGAAGCCGTCCTGCCCGCGCCTTCGCGCGTCCTTTCGTCCCTTCTCTCTCGCGCGCGCGCAGGCTATCGCAGCGACGGGGGCGCTCCTGCCGCTGTTTGTTAACCATGACCGCCCGATGGTCGGCCGCATGATCCCGAAAATCCTCAAAGGGACGACATTGAAGTCGCGGGCGCTGAAGGGCGGGCTTGTCGCGCTCGGCGGTTTCGGCGCGGCGCAAGGGATCCGCCTTCTCTCGAACCTCATCATGACGCGCCTTCTTGCGCCCGACGCCTTCGGCCTGATGGCGGTGACGCTCGCGCTGCAGATCTGGATCCAGATGATGAGCGATCTCGGGCTCGACGCCTCGATCATCCGCTCGAAACGCGGAACGGAGCCGGATTTTCTCGCGACCGCGCGCACGATGCAGCTTGGCCGCTGCGGGCTCATCGCCGGCGTTCTCGTCGCCGCGGGCCTCGCCCTTCCTTCGCTCCGGGCGGGCGGATTTTTTCCGGCGGGCTCTGTATTCGCCGACGCGCGGCTTCCGGTTTTCGTCTTCGCTGTCGCCCTGTCGGTGATGATTTCCGGGTTTTCAGCGATGCGCGTCGCGCTTCACAATCGCAGCCTCGACCTCGTCCCGGTCATCCGTCTCGAGCTTTCGGCGCAGATCATCGCGCTCGGCGCGATGGCGACGGCGGCGCTCATGGGCGCCGGCGTCTTTTCGCTCGCGGTCGGCGCGATCGTCGCCGAAATCGTCAAGAGCGCAGGCTCGCACGTTTTCCTGAAGGGCCCGCCGGCCCGGTTCGGCTTTGCGCGCGCGCATTTCGACGAGATTTTCGCTTACGGGAAATGGCTCCTCATCGCTTCGACCTTCGGCTATCTCGCGCAGCGCGGCGACCAGGTGATCTTCGGCTGGCTCTTCGACATCCGGGCGTTCTCGCTCTATTCGATCGCGACGATCTGGATCATGGCGGGGCGGACGCTGGTCGAGACCGTGCAGCGGCGCATCGCCTATCCGACGCTCGCCGAGCTGCACCGCGAGCGCGCGCACGACCTGACGCGCGTCTACCGGCGCATGCGGCTTGTCTATGAAGGAGGCTGCTTCGCGCTTTTCCTCGGCGTCGTTCTTTTCGCCGACTTCGCGGTCAAGATCCTTTATACGGCCGACTATCAGGGCGTTGCGCATTACATGAAGCTCGCCTCGGTCGCGCTCCTCCTCGTTCCCTACCGCCTCCTCTCGTCGGTGCTTTTGACGAGCGGCGACAGCCGGCGCTTCACGATCATCGCGGTTGCGCCGGGCGCGGCGCTTTTCGGCCTGACGCCTGTCATATTCGACCGCTTCGGCGCAGACGCGGCGATCCTCTTCGCCGCCCTGACGCCGATTCTCGCCCTTCCTTTCAACTGGAAATTCGCGTCGAAATTCATCAGGATCGACATGCTGCGCGAGAGCCTCATGGCGCTTGTCGCGATCAGCGCGGCGGCGCTAATCCTCAAGTTCGCCTGACGCGGAGGAGTGATGCTGAAAGTTGAAAAGACGGCGATTGAGGGCGTGCTCCTCATCACGCCGAAGCGCCTTTCCGACGCGCGCGGGTTTTTCGTCGAAAGCTACAACGCCGAACGCTTTCGCGCCGCCGGGATCGCCGACGTTTTCGTGCAGGACAATCATTCGCTCTCGGTTGAGGCCGGCACGGTGCGCGGCCTTCACTACCAGGCGCCCCCGCGCGCGCAGGCAAAGCTCGTCCGCGTCATCAAGGGCTCGATCATTGACGTCGCGGTCGATGCGCGGACGAAGTCGCCGACCTACGGCAAGCATGTGCGCGCGCTCCTCAGCGCGGAAAACGGGATGCAGCTTCTCGCGCCGGTCGGCTGCCTGCACGGCTTTGCGACGCTCGAGCCGATGACCGAGGTCGCCTACAAGGTGTCGGACTTCTATTCGGCCGCGCATGACGGCGGCGTCTTCTGGAACGATCCCGCGCTCGCCATCGACTGGGGGATCGACCCCGCGAGAGCCGTCGTTTCGGAAAAGGACGCGAAGGCGGTCTCGTTCGCCGAGTTCCGATCGCCGTTCTAGGCTTTTGCTCAGCCTTCGAGCTTTGAAAGTTCCGCGACGCGCGCCGTTGCAGCGGTGAAGCGCTGGAGGAGCGCGAGGCGATTTGCACGAAGGATTTCGTCCTCGGCGTTGACCGTCACCTTGTCGAAAAAGGCGTCGATCGGCCCGCGAAGGCTGGCGAGCGCCGTCATGGCGTCCTCGAACTTTTCTTCGGCGACGGCCTTCGCGGCCTTTTCCTCCGCGGATTTGAGCGCGGCGAAAAGCGCCTTTTCCTCCGCCTGCTGAAGAAGACGCGCGTCGACCGCGCCCGCTTCGGGGAGCTTTCCCTTCTTCGCCTCGGCCTTGAGGATGTTCGCCGCGCGCTTGTAGCCGGCCGCGAGATTGGCCCCGTCGTCGGTTTTGAGGAACGCCTCAAGCGCCTCGAGCTTCATGACGATGAGGACGAGATCGTCTTCGAGCGAACCGTCAGCCTTCATGAGCGCCGCGTCGATCGCGTCGTATTTGTGACCCTTGTCGCGGAGATAGACTTTGAGACGGTCGTGAAGGAACGGCAAAATCGCATTGACCGAACCGGGGCCGAACGAACTTCCGAGTTGATTGCGGTAAAGCTGAAGCGCGCCTTCTTTCAATTTTTCGAACGGAATTCTCAGCTTGTTGTCGAGGACGATTCGGATGACGCCGAGCGCTGCGCGGCGCAACGCGAACGGATCCTTTGACCCGGTCGGAAGCTCGTCGATCGCGAAGAAGCCGTTCAAGGAATCGAGTTTGTCTGCGAGCGCCGCGACGATCGACGCCAGCGCCGTCGGCGCCGCGTCGTCGAGGCTGGCCGGCCTATAGTGATCGCGGATCGCATCGGCTATTTCGGCCGACTCTTGCTGCGCCAATGCGTAATAGCGCCCCATCACCCCTTGCAGTTCCGGAAACTCCTTGACCATGCCGGTGACGAGATCAGACTTCGCCAGTCTGGCGGCGCGCCGCGCGGCGGCGATGTCCGTCTTCAAATAGCGGGCGAGGTCGTTCGACAGGGCTTCAAGTCTTTCGACGCGCCTTCCGACTGACCCAAGCCCTTCAAAGAAAGTGATGCGATCAAGTTCCCTCGTCCGCTCTTCAAGCGGCGTCTTGAGATCCTGATGATAAAGATACCAGGCGTCCGAGAGCCGGGCGGTCAGGACCCGCTCATAACCGGCGCGCATCGCCGCCCCGCCGTCCGGCGCCTCGATATTGGCGACAAAGACGAATTTCGCCGCGAGGCGCCCCGTCTTCGGGTCTTTGACCGAAAAATATTTCTGGTGCCCGCGCATCGACGCGGTCAGCACTTCATCAGGGAGCGTCAGGAACTTCCTGTCGAACGACCCCATCATCACGACCGGCCATTCGGCAAGCCCGGCGACCTCGGCGAGGAGGCCCCTGTCTTCGACAAGTTCGAGCCCTTGCGCCTCGCAGAGCGTCCTTGCGTCGGCCGCGATCATCCCCTCGCGCGCCGCGCCGTCGAGGATGACCTTGGCGTTCGTCAGGCCCACGACGTATTTGTCGAAATTGCGCGCATGAATCGGCGCCGACGAAATGCGGCGATGACCCCGCGTCGCGTCGCCGGACTTCACGCCGTCGATCTCGAACGGCACGACCTCGTCGTTGAAGCAGCAAAGAACCGACTTGAGCGGGCGCACCCAGCGCAAGTCTCCATCGCCCCAGCGCATCGATTTCGGCCAGGGAAATTCGCGGACGATCGCCGGCACAGCCTCGCTGAGCACGTCCGCCGTCTCACGACCCTTCTGCTCGATCTTCGCGACGTAATAGGCGCCTTTCTTGTCTTCGACGATCTCACATTGGTCGAGCGCGGAAAGGCCCGCCGATTTCAGGAAGCCGTCGATCGCCTGCGCCGGCGCCCCGACCCGCGGGCCCTTCTTTTCCTCCCGGCGGTCGGGCTGGCGGAGGGGAAGGCCGGTTGCAATCAGCGCGAGACGGCGCGGCCCGGCGAACGCCTTGACGCCCTCGGGCAGAAAGCCCGCGGCAAGGAGGCGCTCGTTCATCATCCGCTCAAGGTCCTTCGCCGCCTTCCCCTGCATGCGGGCGGGGATTTCTTCGGAAAAGAGTTCGAGGAGAAGGTCGGGCATTCAGGGGATTAGGGATTAGGGATTGGGGGTTGGGTGTTGGTCGGCGCTTCTCTATCGCCGCTTCCGGCCGAAACCTAGTCCCCGGCGCCCAATCCCTTTTCCCGCTCAAAGCGCCTTGTGCGAGCCGTCGCAGAGCGGCGCGCCCTTGGTCTGCTTGCAGCAGCAGAAGAAGGCCTTTTTCGATTCGGCCGCAGTCCACTTGACGGGCGAGAAGACCGAGCCCTTGTGCGATCCGTCGCAGAAAGGCTGCGATTTCGACTGGCCGCAGGCGCACCAGAAATAGGTCTTGCCCGCCTCGACATCGACGCCCAAAGGCGCCTTCCCGGCGATGAACGGCTGATCGAGCGCGAGCCACTCGAA
>JACADX010000420.1 GCA_013389125.1 Parvularculaceae bacterium
GCGCCGCCCTCGTTTTCGAAGACGACGTTGCGCGAGAAGTTCGAGACATAGGCCTTAAGATCGGCGCGCGGCCCCTCATGATCATATTGCAGCGGCTTGTCGAAGGTGACGACATTGCCGTTGATCGCGGTGATGACGAGCTCCTCGTCCTGCGTCACCGAGGTGACCGGCGTGTGCGCGCCGCCGCTCTTGTTCGGAACAAGATGCGTGCCTGTCAGCACGATCTTGTCGCCGACCCGCCAGCCCTGCGGCGGGACTTCGAGCGTCAGGGTCGTATCGCCTTTCATCGGGTCGACCGCGACTTTCAAGAACGCGTCCTTTTCGGCGCCGTGAATGTCGACGGTTCCGTGCGAGATGAGGCCGCGCGACAGAAGCATCGGATCCCAGGCGACATTGATCGGCCCGTTGTCGGCGAAGGAGATCGTGGCGGTGACGTTCGGGTCGACCGGATTTCCTTCCGTGCCGATGGTCAAGGTTCCGGTCGGCGCGACGACGAAGGTGTCGACCTCCATGAACGTGTCGACGTCGGTCGCAAAATCGAGTTTTCCGTCGACGCGGACCGTGAAGATCGAGGCTTTGCTGGCGCCGTCATAGTCGACGGTGACGCCTTCGGGGATCAGCACCTTGGCCCCGTCGCCCGGCACCTGGCCGTTCGCCCAGGTCTTCGGATCGAACCATGAGCCGTCATTGACGGCGACATGCGTCGCGCCGGCGATCGGCACGAGATTCATGACGGCGATGTGCTCTTGCTGCATCGCCGGGTTGGTCGGATGCGGCAGCGCGGAGCCGGACGACGTCGTTGCGCCGGAATGGGTGTGGCCTCCCGAAGTCGTCGTCGTTCCGCTCGTCGCGCCGCCTGTCACGCCGCTCGTCGTTCCGGTCGTCGTTCCGCTCGTTGCGCCGGTCGATCCGCCGTGAACATGGCCGCTGGTCGTCGCGCCGCCGCTTGTCTGGCCGCCCGTCGGATGGACGCCGGAATGCGGCTCATCATCGGTCATGCGTTGCGGATTTTGACTGACGATCCGCGACGCGGCTGCGCTCGCCGTCATGGAGGCGGCGAAGGGCGGCGCGCTCGCATGTCCAGAATGCGCGGGGCTTGCCGGCGCTGCGGAATTCGTCCCGCCGTCATCGGCTGATGCGGCGAGCGCGTTGTGTCCGCCGCAGATGCGGACGGCCTTCAGGAAATCAAGATCGCCGGCGGGCCGCGCGAGATCGTCCGAGGCTTCAGCTTCCTCGGCGAATTGCGCGCCGATCATCGCGGCGACGAGCGCCGCGCCGGCGATTTCGGATTTGCGGGCGCGCCTGCCCGCGCGCCTATTCGCGTCGTTCCGGCGCCCGGCGGCGAGGAGGTCTTCAAGTCGGACCGCCGGTTCGGCGTTGTTGTCGGAGAAGAAAACGGAATTCGATGTCATGGACGCCACTCGACCCTTCAATGGTGCGAACCGCCGGTCGGAGCGCTGGCGCTTCTTCCCCAGAGCGCAAACGCGCCGCCGACATGGGCGAGTGGAACACGCGATCGGCTAATTCACGGCTGATGCGCGCGAACAAAGCTAATCGTTTCAATTAGTCAGGCATTAAAACAGCATTGCGCCGCTGTAATTTGAGCCTCGAAAAGAACATCAGGCGCGAGGCCGTCAGCGTTAATGCGCGCGGTCGCCGCCCGGCGCCGGTTTCTCGAATTTCCGGAGCGCCTTGAACACCGGGCGCGCCATCACCGGCGGCAGGAACTCCGTCAAGAGCTCATCGCGCCTAACCCTCCAGTCGGCCGCGTCTTTTGAGCCCGGGCGCGCTTTGAACTGGGTCGTCTTGAAGCGCGAATTCTCGTCCCATGTCGCCGTGTAATAATAGAGCGCGATCGAGCGCCGCGGCTTGCCGTCCGGATGGTTAACCGGCGCGGGATGGCCGTGATAGCTTGTATCATTCGTGGAAAATACGACGCAGCGTCCAAATTCGGGAACGATCGCCTCGACGCAGTTTTCCATTTTTTCATCCCAGAGTTCGAGCCCGCCGCCGTATTCGAGCTTCCAGTTTCGATTGAGGTAGATGAGGAGGTTCAAACGCCGCTCAAGATGCATCGGCTTGTGCAGATTGAAGTCGGCGTGAATGTCGAGATGGCCGCCGGTCCGCGTCTCGTGAAAGCCGCCGCCGAGGTAAAACGGGTCCGGTATCAGGCCTTTTATGCCGGACAGGTTCTCCAGAAACTGGATGAACGGGCGCGAATTCAACGAATAGAAGAACGATCGGACCTCGGGCGTCAGATAGTCCGGATTATAGCTCGTCTTGTAGCGCTCCTGATCGCGATCGAAGATGCGGCTTTCGGGATCGGGCTTGCCCGGAAACTGCTCAAGACACTGATCGAGGATCGCCGCCGGCAGGAAATCGTCGATCGCGATATGCGGGAACGGACTTGCGTTCCGATACCTGTCCTGAAGTTCGAGGCCCTTCGTCTTCATGGCGGCCGGGTCGAACAGGCCGTGCTTCAGGTCGACGATTTCGAGATAGGACACGTTGACGTTCCTCGCGCAATCTACCCGGCGGACATATCATGCGCCGCATGCGACGCCGATGCGTGCAATTGCGGCGCCCGCATCATTTGTATTCGATAAGGGCAGACGTTTTGCCGCGGGCCCGGTTCCAGAAATACTTAACGCCGCCCGCGGCCTCGGCGAATTTGCCGAGCACGGTGTAGAGCGCCAAGGGGCCGGCGTCAGCGCCGAGACGGCGGCGCGCGCCGAGCCACAGCCTTGCCGCCTGCGCCGGATAAGCGAGCAGCAAGAGGAGATAAAGCGGGCTCACGGTGCCGGCGAAGAGGAGCGCCGTCGGCGCGACGGCGCTCCACAGGAAGGCGCGGCGCGTCTCGCCGGCCCAGATCCGCTGCGGCGAGCGTCGGTGAAGATCGGAAACCTCGGCGAAAGCGTGACCCGCCCGCATCGAGCGCTTCCACCACTCGCCAAAGCGCGTCATCGCCGCGTCGTGAAAGGTCATGTCGGCGTCGAGCCGCACGATCTTCAAGCCCTTCTCGCGAAGCCTCAAGCACAGCTCCGGCTCTTCGCCGGCGATCAGCGAAGCGCGGTACCCGCCGACCGCAAAGAAAGC
>JACADX010000256.1 GCA_013389125.1 Parvularculaceae bacterium
AGGATGCGTTCGACTTCGCCGCCGAAATCGGCGTGGCCCGGCGTATCGACGATGTTGATGCGGATCGGCGCCGCGCCCTTTTCCCAGAGCACGCTGGTGCACTTGGCGAGAATGGTGATCCCGCGCTCGCGCTCGATATCGTTTGAGTCCATCGCCCGCTCCGCCATCTCGGTATTGGCGCGGACGGTCCCCGATTGGCGGAGGAGCGCGTCGACGAGCGTCGTCTTCCCATGGTCGACGTGGGCGATGATGGCGATGTTCCGAAGGGCGGTCATGCGAGCCTTGCTGCAGTGCAAAATGGCGGCGTTCGATGCGCTCTTTTGCCCCAAAGAGCAAGGCAAAACGAAATCGCCGCCCCAATGAGAGCGGCGATCCGTTCGGTCGTTCGTCAGGGGTCGATCAGACCCGCGTCAATCCTTCCGTATCTTCGCACAAGGCGACGGGCTCGCCGTCGACAAAGAGCACCGTATAGGAAACGTAATTGCCATAGTCGCCGCCTGGCAGGCGAGACCGGACGCGGATGTCAACGCCCCAGCCCTCGACGTCGGAATAGTCCTCGATATCCGCCTGAACCCGGTAAGGTTCGGACACGATCTGGACCCGCGCGCCGCGCGCGTCGTCAAGCCGGCTTTCGACATAGGACGCCGCTTGGGCCGGATAGTCGTCCGGGCAGGCTGCAATATTTCCCGCCATCGACGTCGCACAAAGGGCCAGCGCGCTGGCAGCCAAGGCAAAGAGTGTCTTTTTCATCTCGGCGCTCCTCCATGACATTTCGGTGACACCATTGTCATCGAGCTGTCGCGTAACTGTCATCAGAATGTCATAATCGCGCCGGTTGTCAATCGGGATTATTCAACGATTTCAGGCTGTTGCGCATCCAGTGCGCTTTTGAGCGCCGCCGCTTTCGAGGCCGCGCGCCCGCGCATCGTGCGGGTGGTTTGCGGACCTGCGTCCAAGACGCGCCGGTATCGTGTCGCTGCGGTCACGGCGCGAAGCTAAGATCGGCGGCCGCATTCACCGATGGGGGCTTTCACCCTAGTCTGAAAAATAAGGCTCTGCGGCTGATCGGAGGGGCATGACATGGCGCGCTTGTTGGAACGATCGGTGAAGTTCACCCAGCCCGGGCGCTACATCCTCAATATGCTGCTCTTTCTGATCGCGGTCGCAGCGGTCATTTATTACCTCTCTCCTTGGAGCCCAGATCCTTCGACGATCCTCATTGACGCCTTCGACGCCAACCCGGCCCTCAACGGGCTTATCCTCGGGGTCCTCGCGATCGGCGTCATCTACAATTTGCGCCAGGCCGGGGTCATCTCGCCCGCCGTGCGCTGGGTCGAGGCGTTCCGTGAAACCGTCGATGCGCGCCGCGCCCGGCTTCCGCGCCCGCCGATGCTCATCGGCGCGATGGTGAAGCTGTTGCTCGATGCGGACGAGCGCGGCGGCCGCCTCACCCCGGAATCGACGCGGGCGATCCTCGATTCCATCGGTGTACGGATGGATGAGGGGCGCGAGATGGGCCGTTACATCGGCCATCTGCTCGTTTTTTTGGGTCTCCTCGGCACGTTCTGGGGCCTCATCGAGACAGTCAACGGCGTCGTCAACACCATCAGCGGCCTCGGCGTCGCCGAAGGCGACACCGAGGACGCGATCAGGCAGCTCATCACCAATCTCCAGGCGCCCCTTTCCGGCATGGGCACGGCGTTTTCATCCTCGCTGTTCGGCCTTTCAGGATCGCTCGTCGTCGGCTTTCTCGACCTCCAGGCGACGCAAGCGCAAGGCCGCTTCTATACGGATCTTGAAGACTGGCTCTCCGGCATGACCGACACCCGCGCGAGCGCCGGCGGCGCGAAAGCGTCCATGCAAGGAGAAGACTTCGGCGCTTCATCCCTTGAAGCGGCGATGGCCGCGAACACCGAGGCGCTGATCAAAGCGCAGGCGGGGCAGATCGCGGAACTCAAGGAGGAAATCCGGGCCTTGAACCGCACGCTTATCCGCGGCGGCAAGGAGTAGCGCATGGCCCGCCGCCGGCGCTCGTCTGAGTTCAATGTCTGGCCCGGATTCGTCGACGGTCTGACGACGCTCCTGCTCGTCTTGATGTTCGTCCTGTCGATCTTCGTGGTCGCGCAGTTTTACCTTGGCTCGAAGCTTTCGACGGTCAAGGAGGAATTGGCGACGAAAGACTCAGAGCTCGCGCGCCTCACCGCCCGGATCAACGAACTCGCCGAACAGCTCGGCCTTGCGGAAGCGGAAAAGGATAAGCTGACAGCGCAGATATTGGCGCTCGAAACGACCATCGCCGACAAGGACAAGGAGATCGCGACGGTCGCCGCCGCGCTCGCGGCAAGCCAGGCCGCGGTTGCGGCGTCCGCGGAAGAACTGGAGGCGGAGAAGGCGCTCACCGAAGATCAGAAATCGCAGATCGCGACCCTCAACGCGCAGCTGGCGGCGCTCAGAAGGCAGCTTGCGAGCCTTCAAGAAGCGCTCGACGCCGCCGCGGCGAAGGACAAGGAACAGGAAGTTCAGATCAAGAATCTGTCGCAGCAGCTCAACGCCGCGCTCGCCCGCAAGGTGCAGGAGCTTCAGGAGGTGCGCTCGCGCTTCTTCGAGGCGCTACGGGCGGCGCTCGGCGATCGCACGGACGTCAAAGTCGTCGGCGACCGGTTCGTTTTCGAAAGCGACGTTCTCTTCGGGTCCTGTTCGGCGGCGGTGAGCGGGGCGGGCCGCGTCGAACTCGACAAGCTCGCCGCCGCGCTCATCGACATCAAGGACGACATACCGGCGGACGTCCCCTGGATTCTCCGCGTCGACGGGCACGCCGACGCAACGCCGCTCGGCCCATCCTGCGCGCAGTATTTCCGCTCCAATCTTCAGCTCTCAGCCGAGCGCGCGATCGCTGTCGTCGAATATCTGAAGTCGCAAGGCGTGCCGGCGAAACGGCTGATGGCGACGGGATCGGGGAGCGAATGGCCGCTTGTTTCAGGCTATTCCGCCGCCGCCCTCGCCCAGAACCGCCGCATCGAGTTCAAGCTCGACGCGCGCTGACGCGAACGGTAAATTGCGCAAGCTTCCATGGGGACGGGAAACGAGCGGGGTGACGTGATGAAGTTCCAAATTGCAGGCGCGCTCTGCACGCTGATGATCGCGGGCGGCTCGTACGCATACGCCCAGACGGCGAACCGGCAGAACGCCGATGCGCTGGAAAGCGAACTCAAGAATCGGGCGCTGACCCGCGCCGCCGTCGACCCGGCGCCGGTCGGCGAGGCCGCGAAGGAGACGGTTGAAAGCGCCGTCAACTGGATTGAAATGCGCACCGCGCTCGCCCTGACGGCGCGGCGGGAAGTCGCCGCGCAGCAGACAGCGACGCGCGCCGTTTCCCGGCCGCCCGGCATGCGCGCCGCGCCCGCCGAGACCTTCAAGTCGGTCGTCGTGCGCGAGGTGAACCTGACAAGGCTTCCGCTTCTCGCGCCCGAGGGGCCGCGCGTCGCGGGGACCCTTAAAGTCTACAGTCTCGGCGATTCCTACTCCGCGACCGCCGAAGTCGAAGACGGCGTTTCGATGCGCATGTCGGGGTCGCGCAGGAAGATCGTCGTCGGCGAAAGGCCGGCGGCGCTGGCGCGCATGCGTGCGATGCGCGCGCAGGAAAAGCCGCTCGCGAGCCTCGAGACCCCTTACGTGGTCACGCGCAGCGACAGTTCGACCGACCTCTCGTTTTCGAAGTTCGGCGCCGGCTATGTGCTGTCGCTGATGTGCGATGATCCCGCCGACGCGCGATGCGCCGACGACGCGTTCATTGTCGGCCTTGCTTCCAACATCATGCTTCTCAATCCGGAAGCGGGAGGCCAGTGATGCGAATTGACCGCGCCTCTGAGCGAGGGAACGCCGCCTCCTGGCTGCTCGCCCTCCTCGTCATCGCTCTCCTCATCGGCGGCTGGTTCTGGCTCCAGGGGAAATCCGGCTCGCCTTCAAACGGGGAGCCGCCTGCCGATGACGGTCCGCCTTCGGACGAACAAGACGGTCCGGAAAACGGGCCTGCGGACCCGGACGATGAACCGGCGGAACCGCCCGCCCTCGTCGACGAGGACGGTCGGGTCTTTTCCTATCTTCCGGTCGGCGACTTGTTGCCGAATTCCGGCCCGGGCCTGGCGGACGACACGGTCTACCGCTCCGACATCCTCTTCCCGACCGAAGACGCCGTCTATTTGAACAGCCAGGTCTACCGTTACGGGGGCATGAACGGGGCGCTCAACGGCATGAACGGGGCGCAGTGCGACGCCCGCAATTACGATTACCCCTGGCAGGACACGTTCTGCGAGAAGCGCGACCGCAACCAGCCGCTCTGCCCCGGCGGCGGCCATGAGGGCCTCGATATTCGGCCGCATACCTGCGCCAAAAACACGCACTGGGCGGTCGCGGTCGAGGACGCGCGCGTCATCGACGTGCGCCGGCATTGGGTGACGCTGCAGACGGAAGACGGCACGCTTTACAACTATCTTCATCTCAAGATGGACGCGCTCGAGGTCGCGGAAGGCGATCTCGTCGCGAAAGGCGACCGTATCGGCATGATCTCCGACAATTTCTTCAAGTCGGACGGAACGAGCGTGCCGACAACGACGCACCTGCATTTCGAGATGTATGAGAACTACGTCGCCTCGCCGGGCGACGATCCGCTGTTCACGAAGGTCAACCCTTACGTGACGCTTGTCGCCGCCTATGACCGCAAGCTCCGCGCGGAGTAGCGCGCCGCCGCCGATCGGCGCGGAAGAGCGACGGCGCCGCATCGACGCCCTGCGCGCGGCGATGGACCGCGCGCGCATCGGCGCCGTGCTGCTCGGTTCGACGACGAGCCTTCGCTACTTCACTGGAATCGCGTGGAGTCCTTCCGAAAGGCTTTGCGGCGCCGTCGTCACGAACACGCGCATCGATTATGTCGCGCCGGGGTTTGAGCGCGAAAAGATCGCCGGTCTGATTTCGGCGCCCGGCGAGCTGCTCGTCTGGGAGGAAGATGAGGACCCCTACGCGCTGATCGCCGATCGCGTCGGCGCCGCAGATGTCGCGCTCGACCCCGATCTGCCGCTTTTCATGTACTGGCGCCTTCGCGCTTCGATCGGCGACGCGCGCCTTGCCGACGCCGCGCCGCTCATCGGCCCGTTGCGCGCGCGCAAATCGCCCGCCGAGATCGCGCTGATGCAGCATGCGAAATCGATTACGCTCGAAACCCAGCGCCGCGCGCGGAGCGCGCTGCGCGAGGGCGTCATGGCGTCGGAAGTCGCCCGGTTCGTCGATGAGACCCATAGGGCGCTTGGCGGCGGCGGCAGCAGCTTTTGCATCGTCGCCTTCGGGGCGGACACATCCTTGCCGCATGGGCCGGAAAAGGATCGCGCGCTGCGGCAAAACGATGTCGTGCTGATCGACACGGGATGCCGCGTCGACGGCTACAATTCCGACATCACCCGCACCTATGTTTTCGGCGAGCCGACGGCGAAGTTCCGGGCCGCCTGGGACGCGGAAAAGGAGGCGCAGGCCGCCGCGTTCGAGGCGGCGCGGCGCGGCGCGTTATGTGAAAGCGTTGATGCGGCCGCGCGGCGCTCGCTTGAGCGGCGCGGTTTCGGACCCGGCTACGCGCTTCCAGGACTCCCGCATCGCACCGGCCACGGCATCGGGCTCGACATTCACGAATCGCCGAACCTCGTCCGAGGCGACAGAACGCCCCTCGACATCGGCATGTGCTTTTCCAACGAACCGATGATCGTCGTTAGAGGCGAATTCGGCGTGCGCCACGAGGATCATTTTCATATCACGGCCTCGGGGCCGCAATGGTTCACCGAGCCGGCGAAGAGCCTTGATGATCCCTTCGCCAATGCGCCGGCCTTCGGCTGACGTCCCGCCGCCTTAAAGCGGCGTGCGCTGAAGTGTGCGCGGTTCACCGCGTAAACGCCGCGACAAACAAGGATCAGAGCGAGCGCCCTGATTCCGAATCATGGCGCGAAGCTCTAGAGGAGCACCAGAGCGGCGAGCCCCAGAAAGACGAAAAACCCGACGACGTCGGTCACCGTCGTCACGAAGACGGCGGACGACACGGCGGGATCGGCGCCGGCGCGCTGAAGACCGAGCGGCACCAGGATTCCCGCAAGCCCCGCCGCCACGAGATTGATGATCATCGCGGCGCCGATAACGAGCGCGAGACGGAGCGACTCGCTCTCGCTCGCGCCCATCGCCGCATGCCAGACGCCGGCGAGCGCGCCCATGATGAGCGCGAACAAAATCCCATTGAGGCCGCCGACGATCGTCTCGCGCCAAATGATGCGCGCGGCGTTGGCGGCCGTGAGGTCGCGCGTCGCAAGGCTCCTGACGGCGACGGTCAGGGTCTGCGTTCCCGCATTGCCGCCCATCGACGCGACGATCGGCATCAAGACGGCGAGCGCGACGACCTGTTCGATCGCCGCGCCGAAAATCGAGATCACAAGCGAGGCGAGAATCGCCGTGCCGAGATTGACCGCGAGCCATGAGAAGCGCGAGCGGACCGTTTCGACAACGCTGTCCGTGATCCCCGCATCCGACTCGACGCCGCCAAGCGCGAGCATGTCCTCATGGCTTTCGGCGTGAACGATTTCAACGACGTCGTCGACGGTGATCATGCCGATGAGGCGCCCCGCCTCGTCGACGACCGGCGCCGAAATGAGGTTGTATTGTTCGAATTTGTACGCGACATCCTCCTGGTCCATCGTCACCGGAATCGTCGTGATGTCTACGTTCATGATGGTGTCGATGCGAACGTCGCGTTGCGTCTTCAAAAGCGTCGCGAGCGGCACCGCGCCGATCGGCTTGTTTGCCGGGTCGACGACAAACACCTCGTAGAAAACATCGGGCAGGTCTTCCTTCCCGCGCAGCCGATCGATGATTTGTCCGACCGTCCAGAAGGCCGGCGACGCGAAGACGTCGCGCTGCATCAGTCGGCCGGCGGATTCCTCCTCATAGTCGAACGCCTGCGCGATCGCGACGCGATCGTCCATCGGCGCCTTGGCCAGAATTTCCGCGCGCTTTTCCTCATCGAGCTCTTCGAGGATGAAGGCGGCGTCGTCCGTGTCGAGTTCGGCGACGGCTTCCGCGACCGCTTCGGGGCGCATCGCGGTGACGACTTCCTCGGTGAGGTTCGGATCAAGTTCGGGAAGAACGTCCGTCGGCAGAACGCCGCCGAGCAGCTCGATCAGCGAGAGGCGGTATTCTTCTTCGAGAAGCGCGATGACGTCGGCGAGATCGGCCGGATGCAGCTCATCGAAAAGCGCGCGAATGCGGGCGACGTCGCGCGCCTCAATGGCGTTCGCGACCGGCTCGACATAGCGCTCGGCGAGCGTCAGCTCATCATGCAACGCCGAGGGCTCGCCCTCGGGGATCGGCTCCGTAGGGCTTGTCTGGCGTTCGTCGAGGATGACCGGATCGGGCATGCTTCCCTTCCCGACGCATTCGCATTGATGAGACCGTGATTCCCATGGAGCCCTAGGCGCGCCCGCTTTATTGTTCAAGCGCGACTGGACTAATCGCGGAAATCGAGAACGCCGCTCATGACTACCGCGATCACCGCCGCGGCGACCGGGAGCGCGACGAACGTCGCCCAGAGCGCCTTCCGCTTGAGATCGGGATTGTCGGGCGCGCCGGGATCTGCGCCCTCGACGCCGTCTTCCTCGCTCTCCCACCGGCCCTTGACCCCGATCGGCAGCATCACGAAGAACGCGCACCACCAGACGAGAACAAAGATGACGACAGCTCCCGCGGGGTTCACGCCTTCAAACCCTTTGCACCTGGATCACGACGCCGGGACGCTTGCCCCAGATCGAAGTCATTTCGTTTCTGACGGCGCGGGCGGCTGCAAGCTCAACGGCCGCATCGTCGAGACGCTTCGGTTTGGCGAGCGCAAGATAGGCGTTCTCAACCCTTTCCGCGATGAGAGTCTCGACATCCTCGCCGCCCGGCGCTTCTTTCGGGCCCCCGATGACCGAGACGGCCGGGGGGGCGGCGAGCGCGCCATGCTCTTCGACCGCCAGCGCGACGACGACGATCCCCGCGAAAGACAGCTTGCGCCGTTCCCGCAACGGGCCTGAGCCCTCCGGCATCAAGATCGCGCCGTCGAGCAGCCAGCGCCCCGACGGAACTTCGTCGACGATTTCGGGTTCGCCGGGCGCGAGGCGGATGAGGTCGCCATTTCGCGGCGCAATCGCGCCCTCAACGCCCAGCGTCAGGGCGAATTCCGCGTGCGCTTCGAGGTGCCGGGCTTCGCCGTGAACGGGGATCGAAAATCTCGGGCGCACCCACTCATACATTTTCCTGAGTTCGTCGCGGTTCGGATGGCCCGAGACATGGGTGAAGGCGTCCTTTTCCGTGATCACATGGACGCCGAGTTCGACAAGATCGTTGATGAGGGCGAAGATGTCGCGTTCGTTGCCGGGAATGATCTTCGACGAAAAGATCACGGCGTCGCCCTCGCCAAGGACGAGGTCCTTGTGATCGTCGCGGGCTATCCGCGCGAGCGCCGCGCGCGGCTCGCCCTGGCTGCCGGTGCAAAGATAAAGGACTTTTTCCTTCGGCAGAAAGCCCGCCTGCTCCGGTTCGACGAATTTGACGCCGCCCGGCAGAAGGCCGACTTCCGCTGCGGCGCCGACGATGCGCAGCATCGAGCGGCCAAGAAGACATACCGAGCGGCCGGCGAGGTAGGCGGCCTCGCATGCCGATACGACGCGCGCGACGTTCGAAGCGAACGTCGTCACGGCGACGCGGCCTTTTTGCGCTGCGATGAGCTTCGTCAGGCTTTCCTTGACGCGCATTTCCGATCCCGACTCGCCCGACGAAAGAACATTCGTCGAATCGCAGACCATCGCGAGAACGCCGGCGTCGCCGATGGCGCGCAGCGTCGGCGAGTCCGTGACCGGCCCAAGGGTCGGTTCAGGATCGATCTTCCAGTCGCCGGTATGAAGCACGAGACCCAAGGGCGTCCTCACGATGACGCCGTTTGGTTCAGGAATTGAATGCGTGAGCGTCACGAATTCAAGATCGAACGGCCCAATCTTCAATCTCGCGCCAAGGTCGATGACGCGCATGTCGATCCTGGCGCCGCGCTCCTCAAGCTTGCTTTCGACGAGCTTTGCGGTGAAGGCCGTCGCGTAGACCGGGCATTTGAAGTCCGGCGCGAGGAGCCCCACGGCGCCGATGTGGTCCTCATGCCCGTGCGTCAGGATAAGGGCGAGGAGATTTTCCCGCTCCTCCAGGATGAAAGTCGGATCGGCGCAGATGAGCTCGACGCCCGGCGTCGAAAGGTCGCCGAACATCACGCCGCAGTCGATCATGATCCATTTGCGCGCATCGGGCGGCCCGAACCCGTAAAGGTTCATGTTCATGCCGATTTCGCCGGAGCCGCCGAGCGGGAGGAAGACGAGTTCGTCCTTCGCCATCACCTCTTCGCCTTCACGCGCTTGTGGATTTCAAAGAGGCCGCGAATCGTAAGGTCGGCGTCGAAGACGTCGATGCAGTCGGTCGCGCCTTCAAAGAGCGACACGACGCCGCCCGTCGCGACGACCTTGAGCGGCTCCGGATATTCGTCCTTGATGCGCCGGACTAGACCCTCAATGAGGCTGATATAGCCCCAGAAGACGCCCGACTGCATCGCGCCGACAGTGTCTTTGCCGATGATCCGCGCCGGCCTTTCGATGGCGACGCGCGGGAGCTGCGCCGCCGCATCGTGCAGCGCCTGCATCGAAAGATTGATGCCCGGCGAGATGACGCCGCCTTCAAAGCCGCCGTCTTTTCCGACCATGTCGAAATTCGTCGCCGTGCCTGAGTCGACGACGACCAGCGGACCGCCATAGGCGACGAACGCTCCGACCGCGTTGACAAGCCGGTCGGCTCCGACCTCGCCCGGCTTCGGGATGCGGACGTCGACGCCGGGGATTGTCGCCGCCGTCACGACAAAAGGCTCGCAATTGAAATATCGTCGCGAAAGATTCCGGAAATGAAACAGCGACTGCGGCACGACGTTCGAGATGATGCATTCTGCGACGTCGGACAGCTTGAAGCCTCCCATCGCCATGATCTGCGAGAGCCAGGCGGCGTATTCGTCAGCTGTCCGCGTCGCCGACGTCGAGGTTCGCCACTGCGCGCGCGGTCCCTTCGCGTCATAAAGCGCGATCACCGAATTGGTGTTGCCGACGTCGATTGCGAGCAGCATGTCAGCCTCGAATCAAATTGCGCAGCGCGAATGCGCCGGCGAGCGAAGACAAGATCAGATAGGCGATTACGAGCGGCGAGCGAATTAGAAAGACGCTCGCCTGCGTCAGCGCCGTCGCCATCAGGAGAACGCCGGCGCAGCCGACGAAAGCCGCGAAACTGACGGCGCGGCGCGGCGATTTTGCGAGCGCGGCGGCGAGGCTCGCGAGTCCGGCGGTAACCGCCAGCATGCCGCCGGAGACGAACCAAACCGCGTCGTGATTGATGTAGTCGTAGAGATAAGGCGTCGCCAGGCCGGCATGGAGCGCGCCGGACAGCGCCAGCAAAGCCGAAACCGCGACGTGCAAAGGCTTCATCGGAACGTCTCCGCCGGCAGCACGGCGCCGGCCGCGATCGTCCGGCGCGCGCCGTCGCAGTCTAGTATGAGCGCGCCGTCAAGATCGAGGTCCTTAAAGACGCCTTCGACGATTTCGCCGGCGCTTTGAACCCTCATCGCGCGTCCAAGACCTTCCGCGCGCGCCAGCCATTCGGCGCGGACCGGCGCGAACCCCTCGTTGCGCCAGATCGCGCGCCAGACGGCGAATGTCGCGTCCATCTCCTCGACAAAGGCTCGCGGATGCGGCGGCGGCGACGCTCCGAAATCGATGAGGCGCGCGGCGGGATAGTCGAGCCCTTGCGGCGATGAGACGACATTGACGCCGACGCCGAGCGCGACTGTCGAGGGCGTTGTGAGAAGCTCGAGAAGGAGACCCGCGATCTTGCCTCCGCCGGCAAGCGCGTCGTTCGGCCATTTCAACGATAGGTCCGCTTTCGGCGCAAATCTCCTGATCGCATCGCCGACCGCGAGCGCGGCGACAAATGAAAGTTGCGGAAGCGTTTCGGAAGGCGCGCCTTCGCGAAAGAGAAACGTCGCGGCGACGTCGCCTTCCTCCTGCATCCATGGCGCGCCGCGCCGGCCATAGCCCGCAGTCTGGCGTACCGCGATCAGCCACAGCGGCCCTGCGTCTCCGGCGGCGGCGCGGCGCTTCGCC
>JACADX010000153.1 GCA_013389125.1 Parvularculaceae bacterium
GACACATCGCAACGGACTTGTCCCGCGCGCCGCTCTTCCAAACCTTCGGGAACATCCGTTCCGCGAGTACGAGACCCCGCGCCCCTAAAAGCTCAAGGGACGCGGGGTTTCGGGGTTTGGCGTCGGGGGGGCGCTCCGGCTACGGACGATGGAGCGACCGCGCGGGCGGAGCGGCGGCCCGGCGCGCGCTTGCGAATGTGACAGCGGTTTTCGGACGCGCGGCGCGAAAACGTCGAGATCAGGCTTCGATCTGGAAGCAAGTCGCGAATCATGTCGGCCGATCGCGGCATTCCGGCCGACGGCCGAGCGCCGGAAAACCGCGGTTTTCCACAGGTTTTTGCGCCTCGACCCGCCGTTCCTCGCCGAAAACCCGCATTTTTCCGGGTTTTTTTGACATCCGGACGCAAGAAACCCTTTGCTTTCGGGCGAATCTCGTGATTCTACGCGCGCTTCTTTGTTTCATCGCATCATAAAGGACACCAACGATGCCCCCGGCCAAAAAAGCCCCCGTGAAAAAAGCCGCCGCCGCCGCTCCGGCCAAGAAGACCCCGTCGGTCCTGACGCTGAAGCATCTCGCCGCCGATCTCGCCAATTCGCACGACATGCCGAAAAAGCAGATGGAAGGCGTGCTTTCGGACTTCGTCACGCTGATCGGCAAGAACCTCAAGAAGGGCGCAAAGCTCCGGATCACCGGTCTTGGCATCCTTCAGGTTCGCCACCGTCCGGCGCGCATGGGCCGCAATCCGGCGACCGGCGAAGCGATCAAGATCAAAGCCTCGAAGAAGATCGCCTTCCGTCCGGCGAAGGACTTGAAGCAGTCGATCTGAAGCGCCGCCGCTGAGGATTTGACGCCGTTCCGGCGCTCCGGTCACGACCAAAATGGTTGACTGACCAGGCGGCGCGGGAGCGGCGTCATTGCATTTGCGGGCCCTGCGCACAATAAGGCCGCATAAAGGCGGCGCGGGCAAACCAGATGGCGGAAAAACATTTCATTCTTTTTTACGAGGCGGTCGACGGTTACGTTGAAAAGCGCGCGCCGTTCCGGGCGGCGCATCTCGCCTACGCAAGGGCGGCCGAGGCGAGAGGCGAGCTCGTTCTCGCCGGCGCTTTCGCCGATCCGGTCGACGGCTCAGCGCTCGTCTTCAAGGCGTCCTCGCCCGATGTTCCACGCCGCTTCGCGGAAGGCGATCCTTACGTGCGCGAGGGGCTCATCCGCCGCTGGCATGTCCGCGAATGGACGACCGTCATCGGCGCGCTCGCGCTAAACCGGATCGCGCCGTGACCGCCAAGATCAGAAACGCCGTTGACGCAGACGCCGACAGGCTCGCCCGGCTCGGCGCTGAAACGTTCATCGCGACCTTCGGCCATCTCTACGCTGCGAAGGATCTCAACGCCTTTCTCGCCAAGAACCATACGGTTGACGTTTATCGGTCCTTGCTCGCCGATCCGGAATTCATGGTCTTTATCGCCGAGACCGATGCGGGCGAAGCCGTCGGTTACGCGGTCGCGGGTCCGTCGAGCCTTCCCGTGCCCGACCCGGGGCCGCATTCGGGCGAACTGGCGCGGCTCTATCTTACGAAGGAGGCGCAAGGCGCGGGGCTCGGCGCGCGTCTTCTCGAGGTCGCGCTCGAATTCCTCCGCGACCGGTTCGAGCGCATTTATCTCAGCGTTTATGCGGAAAACGCGCACGCGCAGCGGCTTTACCGGCGATACGGCTTCGTCAAGATCCGCGACTATTTCTACAAGGTCGGCGACCACCTCGATCCGGAGTGGATCATGGAGCTGAAACCCGCGTGAGCCGGCCTCCTGGGCCGTCGCGCCGCAAGTCAATTGAAAAATCAAATAATCGGCGCTAGGCTCGCTCCACGCTGAATTTTCGGGGCGCCATGGCGGAGCGATCGTTCGCTGAGGAGGTCGAGGATTTAAAGCTCGGCGCCGGCGCGGTTTTTCGCGGCGAGGGGATTCTCGCGGTGACGAAGGCGCTCCTCCAGTCCGGCGTCGCCTATGTCGGCGGCTATCAGGGCGCGCCGATTTCGCATTTGATGGACGTCCTCGCCGACGCGCAGGAGATTCTCGGCGATCTCGGCGTGCATTTCGAGGCGAGCGCCAGCGAGGCGGCGGCAGCGGCGATGCTCGCCGCGTCGGTCAACTATCCCTTGCGCGGCGCCGTCACCTGGAAATCGACCGTCGGCACCAATGTCGCGTCGGATGCGCTTTCGCAGCTCGCCTCAAGCGGCGTCCGCGGCGGCGCGCTCGTCATCATCGGCGAAGATTACGGCGAAGGCTCGTCGATCATGCAGGAGCGGAGCCATGCTTTCGCGATGAAGGCGCAGATGTGGCTCCTCGATCCGCGCCCCAATCTCCCGTCGATCGTCAACGCGGTCGAGCGCGGTTTTGAATTGTCCGAAGCCTCGAATACGCCGGTCTTTCTCGAACTCCGGATCAGAGCCTGCCACGTCTACGGCTCCTTCGTCGCCAAGGACAATCGGCGCCCGGCGTTCAGTCTCAAGGACGCGATGGAGAATCCGGCGCGCGATTACGGCCGCATCGTGCTGCCGCCGTCGAATTTCGTCCACGAGATCGAAAAAGTCGAAAAGCGCTGGCCGGCGGCGATCGCCTATATCAAGGCGCATCGCCTCAACGAGCATCTCGGCGCCGCCTCGGGCGACGTCGGGATCATCGTCCAGGGCGGCCTTTACAACACCCTCAATCGCGCGCTGGAGCTTGCGGGACTTTCCGACGCGTTCGGCGAGGCGAAGCTGCCGATCTATTGCCTTAACGTCGCCTATCCCTTGATCGACGACGAGGTGAGGGGATTTTGTCTCGACAAGAAAGCGGTCCTGCTCATTGAAGAAGGCCAGCCTGACTATATCGAGCAGTCGGTCAATTCGATCCTCAAGAATGCGGACATTCAAACGAAGATCGTCGGGAAGGCCGTGCTGCCGCGCGCCGGCGAATATACGAGCGCCGTCATTCTCGGCGGCTTGAGGAAATTCCTTGCCGATCACGCGCCGCGCCTTGGGCAGCCGGGGGTGGGGCGAGGAACGCCTGCCGCCGACGAGACGAAGACGTCAGTCGTCTCGATCGTTCCGCAGCGACCCGCCGGCTTTTGCACCGGATGCCCGGAGCGGCCGGTCTTTTCCGCGATGAAGCTCGTCGAGAAGGAGATCGGCAAGTTTCACGTCAGCTGCGATATCGGCTGCCACCTGTTTTCGATCCTGCCGCCCTTCGACATCGGCAATACGACAATGGGCTACGGCCTCGGCTGGGCGGGCGCGTCGGCGTTCGGGGCGGAAGCGAAACAGCGGACCGTCGCCGTCATGGGCGATGGCGGGTTCTGGCACAATGGATTGACGAGCGGCGTCGGCAACGCCGTCTTCAACAAGAGCGACAACGTCCTCATCATCATCGACAACGGCTATTCGGCGGCGACCGGCGGCCAGGACATCCTGTCGTCGCGCGCCGGCAACAAGACCAAGAGCACGAACAATCCGATCTCCGCCGCGGTGCGGGGCGTCGGCGTCAAATGGGTCGAAGAGGTCCACACCTACGACATCGGCCGGATGAAGCGCGTTCTAAAGGACGCGATGACGACGGCCGTCAAGGGGCCGAAGGTCATCATCGCGCAGGCTGAATGCATGCTGAACCGCCAGCGGCGCGAAAAACCGCTCCGCGACAAGGCGATCCGCGAGGGAAAACGCGTCGTCAGGGCGCGCTACGGCGTCGATCCCGACACCTGCACCGGCGACCACAGCTGCATTCGGCTGTCCGGCTGCCCGTCGCTGACGATCCGCGACAATCCGGATCCCTTGCGCGACGATCCTGTCGCATGGGTCAATAATGATTGCGTCGGCTGCGGCGTTTGCGGCGAGAACGCGCACGGCGCGATCCTTTGCCCCTCCTTTTATCGCGCGGAGCTCATCTACAATCCGTCCTTGTGGGACAGGATTGTCGCCGGCGTTCGCGCGACGGCGATCGGATGGATGCAAGGCGGCAATCGGGATTCCAGGATGGGGAATCCGGAACAGGGAAAGGAAAACCAGGAAGCGCAGGGCGGTCTTGAGTTCCGACCGCGTCGCGCCGCGGCGCTTCGCCTTCATTCCCCACTCCCCCTACCCGATCCCCGGCCCCTCAAGATCGCCGTCATGGCCCTCGGCGGGCAGGGCGGGGGCGTTCTCGCCGAGTGGATCGTCAAGGCGGGCGAGCGCGCCGGATTCATCGCCCAATCGACCTCGGTCCCCGGCGTCGCGCAGCGCACCGGCGCGACAGTCTATTATGTCGAACTGTTTCCGAAATCCGCCGCGGATGCAAAGGGCGCGGCGCCGATTCTCGCGCTGATGCCGGCGCCGGGCGACGTCGATGTCGTCATCGCCGCCGAACTGATGGAAGCGGGGCGCGCGCTCGCGCGCGGGTTCCTTTCGGACAAGACGACCC
>JACADX010000344.1 GCA_013389125.1 Parvularculaceae bacterium
ATATCAGGGGGACCTACCTCGCCGGCAGCGTCCAGCTCGCAACAACGGCGCTGAAGCTCCTTCCGCTTATCGCCGTCATCGCGCTTGGCGCCATCGTCGTCGCCGACGACGGCGGAGCGAGCGTCGCGCCGTTTGATCCGTCGACGATCGCGATCGGCCCGATCACGGCGGCGGCGACATTGACGCTCTGGGGCCTCCTCGGACTTGAGTCGGCGACGGTGCCGGCGGAGAAAGTGACCGATCCCGCTCGCACAATCCCGCGCGCGACGATGATCGGCATGACGTTGACCGGCGTCATCTACCTGCTTGCCTGCTCGGCGATCATCCTCCTTCAGCCGGCGGACGAAGTCGCGGCGTCATCAGCGCCGTTCGCGGACTTCGTCGCCGCGCATTGGGGCGCGGACGCTGGAAGGTGGCTGGCGCTTTTCGCCGCCGTCAGCGGCTTTGGCGCGCTGAACGGCTGGATTCTGGTGCAGGGCGAACTGCCTTATGCGATGGCGAAGGGCGGCGTGTTTCCGGCGTTTCTCGCAACTACTTCGCCGCAGGGAACGCCCGTGAAAGCGCATCTCGTTTCCGGAGTCCTTCTCACCGTCGTCGTCTCGATGAATTACGCCAAGAGCATGACCGAGGCGTTCAAATTCGTGCTTCTGCTCTCAACGACGTCCTCGCTCGTGATGTACTTCGCCTGCGCGCTCGCGGCCATGAAGCTAAAGGCGTCGGGGCGGCTTCAAGCGTCGTTTTCGCTGATGTTCGTCGCCGCGTTCGCCGCCGCTTACGCGCTCTGGACGATTTTCGGAGCCGGTTCGGAGGCGGTGAGTTGGGGCTTGGCGCTTCTCGTCGCCGGCGTTCCCGTCTATCTCCTGACGCGACGCGGGAAGTTCACTTCGCAATCTCGATGAGAAGCGTATGCCAATGATCGAGGGCGCCCTTGACCGACGCGATCGGCGCGCGTTCGTTAAGACCGTGGCTGAAGTCGTCCGACGGCTTCAGGAAGAGCCCGGAAACGCCGTAACTCGGGACGCCCTCGGCGCGGAAATAGAGGCTGTCCGACGCGCCTGACGACATCGAGGGGATGATCGGCAGATCCTTGAACTGCGAGTCGACGGCTTTTCGGACCGCTGCGACGATGTCGTCCGTAAGCGGCGACCCGTCGGAGTAATTCGGCCGATCGACGAATTCGATTGTCGCCGCCGGATCGTCGACGATGCTGACAAGCGTCTTGCGCACATCCTCCGGATCAACGCCTGGGAAAATGCGGCAGTTGACGAAAACGCTTGCGCGCTGCGGCAATGCGTTCAAGGCGTGGCCGCCCGAAAGCATTGTCGCGACGCAGGTGGTGCCGGTCTGGCCGACATATTCGGGATTGGAGCGAAGCGCCTTGAGCGCCTTCTTATTCTGCGGGTTCGCGGCGAATCTCAGCATCGCCTCGCCGAGCGGGCCCTCCGTCATCGCGCCTGTCCGGCGGAAGAACTCGAGCGTCGTTTCGCTCGTCGAAACAGGAAATTCAAAGGCGCCGATGCGATCGACGGCGCGCGCAAGGCTGTAGATCGCGTTTTCCCGCGTCGGGCGGCTCGAGTGCCCGCCGGGATTTGTAAACGTGACGACGAAATCGGCGTAGGTTTTTTCGGCCGTCTGCAGGCTGTAGGCGAGGGGCGATCCGTCCTCCTTCAGCGTGCCGCCGCCGCCGTCCCCGTTGAGAACAAGCGAGGCGTTCTTGAACCGCTTGGCGAGGATCGCCGTCGATTTCATCTGGGTCTCCTCGTCGCCCGAAAGCGCAAGGATAAGGTCGCGAGCCGGCTTGAACCCTTCCGCCTTGAGGCGCGCGAGCGTCGTCGCCATCATCGTGACGTCGAACTTGTTGTCGACCGCCCCGCGTCCGATGACGAATTCGTCCGTGCGAGTCATCTTGAAGGGATCCTGTTCCCAGTCCTCGGGCTTTGCTTCGACGACGTCCATGTGGCCGGAAAGGATGATCGGCGCATCGTCGCTCTCACCCTGATAGATCGCAACGAGGGTCGGGGCGGGACCTGTGGCGTCGACTTCCACGTCAGCTTCGGCGAAGCCGTTCTTTCGGAGGAAGTCGGCAAGGCGCTCCGCATAAAGACGGATATCGTCGTCGCCTTCAACCGTGCGGAATGAGATTGATTCGCCGAGGAGCTCGATCGCCCGCTCGACGATCTCGGGCGGCGTTTCGGAAAGCGCAGGGGTCGCGGCTGCGCTGATCAGCGCGGCTCCGATCAGGGCGACGGAACGGGACATAGCGGCTCCTCTAAGCAATTGCGCGGGTTCTAACAGATGCGGCGGCGTACCGCCACGAACGGCCTCATCGCGATCGGAAACCCAACAGGAAGGCGGCGAGATTTCTTCCAAGATCGTCGCAGAGATAGCCGCCTTCCTGGATGATCGCCGTCGGCAGCCCGGCGCCGGCGATCTTTTCGCCGATGCGGCCGAAACCGCCCGTGGTCACCGAAAGTCCGCCAAAGGGGTCGCCTTCAAAGGCGTCAAGGCCGAGCGCCACGACGAGCGCGCCCGGCGCGAAGTCGCCAACTCGGATGAGCGCCGCGTCGAGCGCTGCAAGGAACGCCGCATCGCCCGATCCGCGCGGCAAAGGATAGTTGACGTTGAATCCCTCGGCTGCGCCCGAACCGCGTTCGCCGTCAGAACCCCAGAAGAAGGGATAAAAGCGCGTCGGGTCGGCGTGAATGGAGATCGTCAAGACGTCGTCGCGCTCGTAGAAGATGTCCTGCGTGCCGTTGCCGTGATGGAGATCGACGTCGATGACAGCGACCCTCGCGTGGCGCGACCGAAGGCGCGTCGCGGCGATCGCAGTATTGTTGAAATAGCAAAAGCCCGCCGCCGCGTCCTGCCGCGCATGATGCCCGGGCGGGCGGCAGAGCGCGTAGGCGGCTCGTTCGCCCGCAAGGACCGCGTCTGCCGCGCCGACCGCGCAAGCAGCGCTCCAGCGCGCGCCTTCATAGGTAAATTCGGCGATCGGCGCGCCGCTATCGAGCATGTGCCACCCCGCCTGCGCGACGACGGAGTCCGGATAGTGATTGCCGCGCGAGACCGGATGAATGTTCGGCGTTACGGACGTCGCAGCGCCCTTGATCCGCCGCCAGCGCTCGTGCGCGGTTTTTAGGAACCGGACGTAGCGTTCCTCGTGAACGGCGAGAATCGGGTCAAGACCGCAGTCGGCGGGCCGTTCGATCGCGCAGCCGGCGCTCCGCGCGCCTTCAAGCAAAAGATCGACGCGTCCGGGATGCTCGGGATTGGGATGGAAGACGCCGTTGACGAGATGGCTCTCCGGATAGTGGCGTCTCTGCTCCTCGGCGAAGTAAGCTTTCACGGCGTCATCCCTCGTCCTTGAGGCCGAAAGCGCGCGCGAATTCGGCGAGGCTCTCGGTAAGCGGCGTCATGATCTCGTCGATCTGCGCTTCCGTTACGATCAGCGGCGGGCAAACGAGGAAGTGGTCGCCGACATCGCCGCCGCGCGTGCGTCGCGCATAGATGACGAGCTTTCTCGCATAGGCGAGCTCGACAAGCTTGTGGTACGCATTCCATTCGCGCGGCAGCGGCTCCATCGTCGTTCGGTCCTTCACGAGTTCGAAAGCAAGTAGAAGCCCCTTGCCTCGCACGTCGCCGATGAACGGGAACCGCTCCATCAGCGCCATAAGGCGCGCCTTCAGGCGTTCGCCCATGCGCGCGGCGGCGCCGATAAGGTCATTGTCGATGACTTCCTTAAGGACGGCGAGGCCGGCGCTGCAGGCGAGCGGATTGCCGGCGTAAGTATAGCCGTGCATGAAGCCGCCGTCATCGAGCACCACTTCGACGATGTCGGCGCGCGCGACGACCGCTGAAAGCGGCGCGTAGCCGGCGCCGAGTCCCTTGCCGAGAACGATGATGTCAGGCGATTGGCTCCAATGCTCCGCGGCGAGGAATTTGCCGGTGCGCGCGACCCCGGTCATCACTTCGTCGTAGATGAGGAGAATTCCGTACTCGTCGCAAATATCGCGGACGCGCTGGTAGTAGCTGTCGGGAGCGACGAGCGCGCCGGTCGAGGCGCCGCCGACGGGCTCCAAGATGAAGGCGAGCGCGCGCTTCGGGCCGATCTCCTCGATCTTCTCGCGCAGCATATCCGCGTATTTGAAGCCGCGTTCCTCGTCAGAAAGATTGTCGCGGTCGAGATAGGCCCGCGGCGCCGGTATTTTCGGCATGTCGCGAAACATCGGCGCGAAGGGCCTGGTCAAGGGTTCATAGCCCGTGACGGCGAGGACGCCGAAGGTCGAGCCGTGATAGGCGGGGTAGCGCGAAATGACTTCGGTGCGCGAGGCTTCGCCCTTCGCCAGCGCATATTGGCGGGCGAGCTTAATCGCGCTCTCGACCGCTTCCGATCCGCCCGACGCGAAGAATACGCGCGTAAGTCCGGGCGGCGCGAGGCGGCCGAGCGCCGTCGCGAGACGCTCCGCCGGCTCGCTTTCAAAGTGCAGGCGATAGGCGAAGGTCCCGCGCGCCATCTCCTCGCGCATGGCGGCAAGGACGCGCGGATTGGAATGCCCGATGTTGGAGACCATCGCGCCGCTCGACCCGTCGAAATAACGCGCGCCGTCGGTCGTAAAGACGTAACAGCCTTCCGAGCGCGCGAACATCGGGCGGCGCGAGCCGGACTGGTAAAAAAGCTTCGAGGGCTCGGCGGGAGACCAGTCGAAAACGTCATGCGTCATAATGAGACTTGTTGTTGATCGCCTGTCTGCATCCTGACAAAATGCGGCAATCGGGCGAGCAAGGCCAGCAGGAAACGCATTCATGGCTCAGGCGCTTAGGCGAAAAGTCATCATCACCTGCGCGGTGACGGGGTCGGTCCATACGCCGACAATGAGCCCCTATCTGCCGGTGACGCCCGACGAAATCGCGGCGGCGTCAATTGCGGCGGCAAAGGAGGGCGCGGCGATCATCCACCTCCACGCGCGCAATCCGGCTGACGGCCGGCCGAGCGCGGACGCCCAGCTCTTCCGCGCGTTTATGACCAGGATAAACGACGCCTGCGACGCGGTCTTGAACATTTCAACCGGCGGCTCGTCGCTGATGACGCTTGATACGCGTCTTGCCCCGGCGCGGGCGCTGAAGCCCGAAATGTGCTCGCTCAACATGGGCTCGATGAATTTCGGCATCTTCCCGATGCTCGAAAAGCACGGCGACTGGAAACATGAGTGGGAGCCGGCGCTCCTTGACGCGACGAGGCGGACCGTCTTCCAGAATACTTTCGACGACATCGAAACGATCCTTGCCGACGTCGGCAGGGCCGGCGGCGCGAAATTCGAATTCGAGTGCTACGACGCGGGGCAGGTCGAGCTCCTCGCCTTCTACCTGAAGCGGGGCCTTGTTGAACCGCCGCTTTACGTCCAATTCGTTCTTGGCGTCCTCGGCGGCGCCGGCGCGAGCGTTGAAAACCTCGTCCACATGAAGGGGACCGCCGACAGGCTACTCGGCGACGCCTATCAGTTTTCGGTTCTCGCCGCCGGCGGCAGGCAGGTGGCGATCGCGACGGCGGGCGCGATTATGGGCGGCAATGTGCGCGTCGGGCTTGAGGACAATCTCACTATTTCGCCGGGCGTCCTGGCGAAATCGAACGCCGAACAGGTCGCGAAGATGCGCCGCATTCTCGAAGAATTGGGCCTCGATGTCGCGAGCCCTGACGAGGCGCGCGCCGCGCTGAAGCTGAAGGGGCGGAACGCGATTGCCATCTGATCCGGACATTCGCATTCGTCCCGCTCGCAAGGAGGACACCGAAGCGATCCGGTCGATGATCGCCGCGCTCGCGCGCGAGACCGTCGGTCCGAAGCAGGAGGTCCTCACGGCCGAGGCCGTGCGACGATACGCATTCGGACCGGAAAAGATTGTCGAGCCGATCGTCGCGGAGCGCGGCGGCGCCGTTGTGGCCACCCTGATCCTTTACGAGGAGTTTTCGACCTGGCGCGGCATGAAGGGCGTTCACGTCCTCGACATCTATATCGCGCCGGAGGCGCGCGGACGAGGGCTCGGGCGCCGGCTGATTTCCGAAGCCGCGAATTGGGGCCGCGCGCGCGGCGCCGGCTATGTGAGGCTGTCGGTCGACGAGCACAATCTGAAGGCGGTGAATTTCTATGAGGCGATCGGATTCGTCGAAAGCGCGCATGACCGCGTGTTCATTCTTTCAGGCGATGCTTTTCGAACGATCGGCGATGCCTGACGCCGTTCGCCTGTACGCTTGCGGGCGACGGGGGCGTTCAATCGGCGCAGCGCTTCTTGCCGTCGCGCTCTCACTCAGTCTGGCAGGCCCGGTTACAGCGGCCGAGCGCATACCCGTACTGAAGCAGGTGACGGCGCCGCATCCCTATTACTGGCGCGAGATGTATGTCCCGCAGCTGACGAGCGGCCCTTCAAGCGTTGCATGGTCGCGCGACGGCAAGAGTCTTTACTTTTCGATGCAGGGCCGCATCTGGCGTCAAGAGCTCAGCGGCCAAACGGCCCGGCAGCGCGAGAACTTCGCCTACATCCTCGAGGCTCTGCTCCTGGCCATCGGCCTGGTCTACATGCTCATGGCGGCCCTGTTCAACACGCTGCGCGACCCCTTTGTCATCATGCTGACGCTGCCCATGGCCCTGGTCGGAGCCATCCTGGCC
>JACADX010000171.1 GCA_013389125.1 Parvularculaceae bacterium
AGAGCAAATCAAGAATTTTGGCCAGGAGGCGGAAGTCTCCGAGATCGGCCAGGTGCTGTCGGTCGGCGACGGCATCGCGCGTGTCTACGGCCTCGACAACGTGCAGGCCGGCGAAATGGTCGAATTCGCGAATGGGGTGAAGGGCATGGCCCTCAACCTTGAAAGCGACAATGTCGGCGTCGTCATCTTCGGCGAAGACCGCAACATCAAAGAAGGCGACATCGTCAAGCGCACGAAGGCGATCGTCGACGTGCCGGTCGGCAAAGGCCTCCTCGGTCGCGTCGTCGACCCCTTGGGCAATCCGATCGACGGCAAAGGGCCCATTCAGGCGGCCGAACGCCGCGTCGTCGACGTCAAGGCGCCGGGCATCCTGCCGCGGAAATCCGTGCACGAACCGGTGCAGACCGGCATCAAGGCGATCGACGCGATGATCCCGATCGGCCGCGGCCAGCGCGAGCTCGTCATCGGCGACCGTCAGACGGGCAAGACCGCGATCTGCATCGACACGATTTTGAACCAGAAAGCGATCAACGCGTCGGGCGACGAGAAGAAGAAGCTCTATTGTGTTTATGTCGCGATCGGCCAGAAGCGCTCGACCGTCGCGCAGATCGTGAAGACGCTCGAAGACAACGGCGCGATGGAATATTCGATCGTCGTCGCCGCGACCGCCTCCGAACCCGCGCCCTTGCAGTTCCTCGCGCCGTTCGCCGGCTGCGCCATGGGCGAGTATTTCCGCGACAACGGCATGCACGCGCTGATGATCTATGACGACCTCTCAAAGCAGGCGGTCGCCTATCGTCAGATGTCGCTCTTGCTCCGCCCCCCGCCGGGCCGCGAAGCCTATCCGGGCGACGTTTTCTATCTCCATTCGCGGCTTCTTGAGCGCGCGGCGAAACTGAACGAAAAGCACGGCGGCGGGTCGTTGACCGCGCTCCCGATCATCGAGACGCAGGCGAACGACGTGTCGGCCTATATCCCGACCAACGTCATCTCGATCACCGACGGCCAGATCTTCCTTGAAACCGACCTTTTCTATCAGGGCATCCGCCCGGCGGTGAACGTCGGCCTCTCGGTCAGCCGCGTCGGCTCTTCGGCGCAGATCAAGGCGATGAAGCAGGTCGCCGGCAAGATCAAAGGCGAGCTTGCCCAGTATAGGGAGCTTGCCGCCTTCGCGCAGTTCGGCTCCGACCTCGACGCGACGACGCAGCGGATTTTGAACCGCGGCGACCGCCTCACCGAACTCATGAAGCAGCCGCAATTCTCGCCCCTTCAGGTCGAGGAGCAGGTCTGCGTCATCTTCGCCGGCACGCAAGGCTATCTCGACAAGATGCCGAAGACCCGCGTGCAGGAATTCGAGAAGGAGTTCCTCCGCCATCTTCGCGCCGATCACGCCGCGCTTTTGAAAGCGATCCGCGAGACCGGCAAGCTCGACAAGGCGGAAGAGGACAAGCTCAAGTCCGTCCTCGACGCGTTCGTGAAGAAGTTCGCCTGAACTCCCTTGCGATTGGAGCGCACGATGACCCTCGAAAAGACCCTGCTCGCCTCGCTCGGCGCTTGCGCGCTCGTCGCGTGCGCGCCAAAGTCCGCTGAACCGTCGCCCGCCGAACAGCCCGCAGCCGAACCGGCCGTCGCAGCGCCCGCCGCCGAGGAGCCGGCCGCCGAAGCGCCCGCCGCCGGGGAGCCGGCTGTCGAAGAGCCGACGACTGCGGCGCCCGCCGAGGATCTGTGCGGCGCCGCGGGATACCAATCGCTCCTTGGAACGAACGCAGCGGCCGTGTCTTTGCCGGCGGATCTGCCCCATCGCATCCTCGGCCCGAACGACGCCGCGACGATGGATTATCGTCCCGACCGGCTCAACATCATGACGGACGAAAGCGGCGTCATCATCGAAGTGAAGTGCGGATAAATGCCCTCGCTTAAGGCCCTCAAAAACCGGATCGCGTCGGTCAAGTCGACGAAGAAGATCACCAAGGCGAAGCAGATGGTCGCCGCGGCGAAGCTGCGTCGCGCCGAAGAAGCCGCCAAGGCCGCTCGCCCTTACACGGAGCGGATGGAGGCGGTGCTCGCCAATCTCTCCGCTTCGGCGAAGGACAATCCGAACGCGCCGAAACTCTTGCGCGGAACGGGGCAAGAAAAGACGCATCTCATGATCGTCGCGACCGCCGATAAGGGCCTTTGCGGCGCGTTCAACTCCTCGATCGTCCGGCTCGCGCGCGAGCGCATCGTCAAACTTCAGAGTGAGGGGAAGACGGTCAAGATCGTCACCGTCGGCCGAAAAGGCAATGATCAGCTGAAGCGGCTTTACGGCGACCTCATCGTCTGGAAGACCGACTTTACGCAAGTTCGCTCAATCGGCTTCGCGCAGGCGCAGGAAATCGCCGACAAGGCGCTCGACATGTTCGACGCCGGCGAGTTCGACGTCGCGACGATCTTCTATGGAAAATTCAAGTCGGTCGTCAGTCAGGTTCCGACCGCACAGCAGATCATCCCCGCCGTTGCGCCGGAGGGCGCGACGCCGCCCGATCTTAAAGGCGCCGTTTACGAATACGAGCCGGAAGAGGCGGATATCCTCAAAGCGCTCTTGCCGCGCTACGCCGCCGTGCAAGTCTTTCGCGCGCTTCTTGAAAACGTCGCGTCGGAACAGGCGGCCTCGATGACCGCGATGGACAATGCGACGCGAAACGCCGGCGACATGATCGACGGGCTCACCTTGCAATATAACCGCGCGCGCCAGGCCCAGATCACCAAGGAACTGATCGAAATCATCTCGGGCGCCGAAGCGCTCTAGGACGAATAAGCGAAGGAACGAAACATGAGCAAGGAAGGCCGCATCAGTCAGGTCATCGGCGCCGTCGTCGACGTTGAGTTCGACGATCACCTGCCGGCGATCCTCAACGCGCTGGAGACGATGAACGGCAAGAACCGTTTGGTCCTCGAAGTCGCGCAGCATCTCGGGCAAAACGCCGTCCGGACGATCGCGATGGACTCGTCGGAAGGTCTCGTTCGCGGCCAGAAGGTGACGGACACCGGCGCGGCGATCTCGGTTCCAGTCGGCGACGGCACCTTGGGACGCATCATGAACGTCATCGGCGAGCCGGTTGACGAGGCGGGCCCGGTCGAGCACACTGCGCGCCGCGCCATCCACCAGGAAGCGCCGCCCTTCACCGATCAGTCGACCGAAGCGGAAATCCTCGTCACCGGCATCAAGGTCGTGGATCTTCTTTGCCCCTACGCGAAGGGCGGCAAGATCGGCCTCTTCGGCGGCGCGGGCGTCGGCAAGACCGTCTTGATCCAGGAGCTGATCAACAACATCGCGAAAGTGCACGGCGGCTATTCAGTGTTCGCCGGCGTCGGCGAGCGCACGCGCGAAGGCAACGATCTTTACCACGAGATGATCGAGTCGGGCGTCAACAAGGATCCGAAAAAGGCGGGTTCGGCCGCAGGCTCCAAATGCGCGCTGATCTTCGGCCAGATGAACGAGCCGCCGGGGGCGCGCGCGCGCGTCGGCCTCGCCGGTCTCACCGTCGCCGAGTATTTCCGCGACCAGGGCCAGGACGTTCTCTTCTTCGTCGACAATATTTTCCGCTTTACCCAGGCGGGTTCGGAAGTGTCGGCGCTTTTGGGCCGCATCCCCTCGGCGGTCGGATACCAGCCGACGCTCGCGACCGACATGGGCGCCCTCCAAGAGCGCATCACCACGACGACGAAGGGCTCGATCACCTCGGTGCAGGCGATCTACGTGCCGGCCGACGATTTGACCGACCCCGCGCCGGCGACGTCGTTCTCGCACCTTGACGCGACGACCGTTCTGAACCGCGGCATCGCCGAAAAGGGCATCTACCCGGCTGTCGACCCGCTCGACTCGACGTCGCGCATCCTTGACCCGCGCATTGTCGGCGAGGAGCATTATCAGGTCGCCCGCTCCGTGCAGGGCGTTCTCCAGCGCTACAAGGCGCTGCAAGACATCATCGCCATTCTCGGCATGGACGAACTGTCGGAAGACGACAAACTCGTCGTCGCCCGCGCGCGCAAGATCGAGCGCTTCCTGTCGCAGCCCTTCGACGTCGCGCAAGTCTTCACCGGCTTCCCGGGCGTCCAGGTTCCGGTCGCCGACACCGTCCGCTCCTTCAAGGGCATCGTCGCCGGCGAATATGATCACCTTCCCGAAGCCGCGTTCTACATGGTCGGCACGATCGAGGACGCGATCGAAAAGGCGCAGCGTCTCGCTGCGGAAGCGGCGTAACAGGTGTCAGGCGTCAGATATCAGAAAGGACAAGTGTTCGTCTGAAGCTGACATGCGACGCCTGAAACCTTAACCTTGAAACCTTAACCTTGAAACCTGAAGCCTCGCACCTGACACCTGATGAACAAACTTCATTTCAACCTGGTCTCGCCGGAGAAGGAACTGATTTCCGAGGACGTCGACATGGTCGAGGCGCCGGGCGTTGAAGGAAATTTCGGCGTCCTGCCGAACCACGCGCCGCTGATGGCGGTCCTCGCGCCCGGCGTCGTCAAAGTCAGAAACGGCGGCGACGAACGGCGCATCTTCGTGCGCGGCGGTTTCGCCGAGGTGACGCCGCTTGGCCTCACCATCCTCGCCGAGGAGGCGATCCCGGTCGCCGATCTTTCCCGCGAGATGATCGCCGAGCGCATCAAATGGGCGGAGGAAGATCTCGCCGACGCCGATGCGACGCTCGAGACGAAGATGGCGGCCGAAACGACGCTCGCCCGCATGAAGGAGCTTCAGGCGGCTCTCTGACGCTCTGAAAAGACCCACGCGGCCGTGGCGGTCGCCGCCGCATAAAGCGCGAGCGCGGGCGCGACGCCGGCCAAAAGCCCGTCCCAGAATGTCGGGACAAGCGGCGCGAGCCAGAGCAGGCCCGCCGCCGCCTGCACCGGAACCGGCCAATTCGGCCGCGCTGCTAGAAACGCCAAGGCTGCGATGACGAGCGGCCAGTCATAGATCCACGCCGACGGCGCCGCAGCGAGCGACACGAGCAGCGTCAGCGACATCGCCTTCGATCTCGGCAGCCGCCGCGCCGCAGACCAGACGGCCGCTGCGCAAAGGGCGACGCCGACGCCTTGCGCCGCGGCGCGCGCCGCCTCGCTTGCGCCGAACTTCGCGGCTGTCTGCGCAAAGGTCGCCGTTCCTTCCATCACCTGGCGTGAAAACGGTCCGTGTACGGTCTTTAGGCTTTCGAAGAAGGCAAGCCAGCTTTCGGCGCCGAATAGGGCGACGGAGGCCGCGACAAGAAGAGCCGTAGCCGCGACCGCGCTGATGATCGCGCGCCATTGTCCGGTCGCGATGAGGAACAGGGGCGCCATCAATCCGTATTGCGGCTTCATGGTGAGAAAGGCGAGAATGACGCCAGCGAGAATGGGCCGCCTCGGCGCAAGAACGAGCGCTGCGGCAAGCCCCAGCGCGATGAAGCCGCCGAGCTGCAACAGCATCGTCGAAACCAGCATCGCGGGCGAAAGGAGGGCGAGCGCAAGAAACGCGCGGGACTTCACGCCGGCGAGCGCCAGGACGCCCGGGATCGCGGCGAAATTGAGCGCGAGCCAGATCGCTTTCGCCGCGCCGTAGGGAAGCGCGGCGATCGGCGCCATGATGAAAAAGGCGTGCGGCGGGTTGAGCCAGAGAAGGCCCTTCTGGCGTTCGGCAAGGCCCGCCCGGAATGCGCCCGGATCATATGCCGCCGCGCCCTCCCCATCGAGCGCCATCTCGCCCGCGCGGTGGAAGGCGACGAGGTCTTCGGCGACGGCCGCCTGGCCGCGGTCCGCCGGGAAGCTCAATAGTCCGTCTGCGAAGGAAGTGGCGACGCCGAGGGAAAACGCCGCTGCAAGCGCGGCGGCGACCATGAACAGCGCGCCGCCCGCGCCCGCCCGCGGACGAACGAGCGAGCCCAGACGCCCATCCGTTGTCATGACGGCCGAGATAACAGCGCTCCCTGACGGTCCCTGCCGGGAGTGTCGGATCGATTTCCTAATTTTTACCTTGTCGCAGGCGTCTCGACGCCAAGACTCTTGAGGCGCTCAGCCATCCACTTTGGCGGCGGCGCCTCGACGACGACCGGGTCTTTGCTTTTCGAGATCGGGATGATGACGCGCCGCGCATGCAGCATCATCGGCTGGCGCCGGTCGTCGTCCGGGAGCTCTCCATAGAGCGGGTCGCCAATGATCGGCGCGCCGAGCGAGGCGAGGTGAACGCGGATTTGATGGGTGCGCCCGGTCTTCGGTTTCGCCTCGATGAATGAAACGCCGTCCTTCGCCTTGAGCGTCCTGTAGGTCGTGACGGCAGGCTGACCGTCCGCGGCGATCGACATCCTCCAGCCGGCACGTTCTGTTCCCTTTTTCAGCGGCGCATCAATCGTCCCTGAGAGCTTCTCGGGGACGCCACGGCAGATCGCCCAATAGGTCTTGTCGATGCGGCCTTCGAGAAAGAGCCTGTGCAGCTTCCTGAGCGCCTTCGGATGTCGCCCGAGCACGAGGCACCCCGTTGTGTCGCGATCGAGCCGATGCGCCAGCGCCGGCGGGCGCGGCAGGCCGAAGCGAAGCGCGTCGAAATGATCCTCAAGGCTTTCGCCGCCCTCGCCTTTGGCGGTTCCGGGCCTGGCGTGAACGGGAAGTCCCGCCGGCTTGTCAATGACGAGCATCAGTCCGTCGCGATGCAGGATGCGCTCGGCGAGATTGATCGTTTTCATGGGCCGCAGATGATGTCGACGGCGCGCGCGTAGAAGTCCTCAAGCGTCGCCCGCGATTCGCCGGCGCGCGACCGCGCCGAGAGATAATAGAGAACCGCAGTTGCGAGCTTTCCGAGCGTTTCCGGGTCCTTTTCAGCGCTGATTTCTCCCGCCTCCTGCGCTCTCTCGATGCTCCGCGCAAACGCGCGGTCGAACTGTCTTAGACCTTCATCAAGCGCCGACCTGATCTCCGGATCGCCGACCGCGTCATTGACGACGGCGCCGACCATGAAACAGCCGAGCGGCGTGTCGTGACCCGAATAATAAAGGTCGAGCGCCTTCGCATAGGCGCTGCGCAGGATCTCGCGGACCGGCGCCGCGCGCGTAAACACTTCGCGCATCTGCTCGCGCGAGATTTCTCTGTATCGGTTGATCGCCCGCAGATAGAGCGCGCGTTTGTCGCCGAACGCGGCATAAACGCTCGGCTTGTTCATCCCCGTCGCAAGGCAGATGTCTTCCAGCGAGGCGGCCGAATAGCCGGCGCGCCAGAAGACTTCGAGGACGGCGTCGAGCGCCGCCTCCGGATCGTAGCGGCGCGGGCGACCCCGTTTGGAGATTTCTTTTTGTACCATTTAGTAAAAATACATTGACTGGGGCGATTTATGTACTCTACGTTAAAAAATTGCGGGCGACGAGTGGTCCGCCGCTTGGCCTGCGAGGCGGAAGAGCGTCGCCCGCGCACTTAACCGCCTGTGTCATTTCGGGTCAGAACCAAAAGGAAAAAAATATGCTCAAAACAGCCATCGCCGCCGCCGTCCTGCTTGCGATCGCCGCGCCAGCGTCGGCCGCCGATTTCAATGATGCAAAGGCGCTATGCGCCAGCGGGATCGCCGCCAAGCTTGGCAAAACGCTCGAGGGCGCCAACGTCAAACTGGTCAAAGGCCGGCAAGGCGCCGGGACGCAAGTGACGGTCACCGTGTCGTTTCCGGACGGCGTCGCCTCAACAGCGCAGTGCAAGGTCAAGCAAGGCGAAGTCGCCTCGCTGGAAGTCGTTTCCTAGAGCGGCGTGCGCTGATGCGTGCGCGGCTCAGCGCGTAAACGCCGCGACAAACAAGGATCAGAGCAAGCGCACTGATTCCGAATCATGGCGCGAAGCTTTAGAGCGGCGCGCGCCGCAAGGCGGGACCGGCGGCGGCGCGGTTCAGCCCGCCCGCCGCTCATCGCCTCGCGCGCAGGAAATCCCTGAGCGGCGCGAACGCCGTCGCGAGCTCCTGGTAAATCTTGCGCTTAAACGGCACGATCAGCGACGGCGCTTCTTCAAGCTCGCCCCATCGCCATTGATCGAACTCCTGATGATCGTCCGCCTCAAGATCGATCTCGGCGTCAGCGCCCTCAAACAGCATCGCCGCCCATTTTTGCCGCTGCCCGCGCCAGTTCTTTTTTTTGTAGCCTTTCGGAAAATCGTAGACGAGCCAGCCGGGCGTCAGCGCGAGAAGCCGCGCCGATGAAACGCCGGTCTCCTCCTTGAGCTCCCGGAACGCCGCTTCGACGATGTCCTCTTTTTCGTCGACGCCGCCTTGCGGGAACTGCCAGCGAAAGGCGTCCTTGTCCTCGCCGAGGTCGGTGAAGTCGCCGATTCGCCGCCCGAAGAAAACATCGCCAAGCGGATTAAAGAGGACGACGCCGACATTCGGCCGGTAATCTGAAAGAATCTCGTCGATCGTCATGGCGCGCCGGAATAAGCAGCGCCCGTCCTTAGCGGTCGCCGGCGCGCAAGGCCAGCACGGCCGAGGCCGGGGCGAGGGTCAGCCCCTTAGCATCGAGCGATTCCGTCCAGACGACGATATCGTCGAGCGTCGCGTCATGCGCATAGGTCTTGCCGAGCGCGTCGCCCTCGCGCCTGGCGATCTTCTCAAGCGCTTCGAGACCGCGCCTTGTCTTTTCGGCGTTATCGCCATAGCCCGGATCAACAAGGCGATCGACGGCGCCGACGGCGCCGCCCCGCGTCTCGCGCGCGAGGACGCCGGTGTCGTCGATATAGGCAAGGCCGGCGGCGTCAAGGCGCGCTAACAATCCCTCAATCGCGTCGCGGTCGCCGGAGAATTTCGCGCCGAGATAATTCGTCGCGCCGAAATAGCCTTGGAAACGCGATAAAATCCACTCAAGGCGCTGCGCATTCTCCGCAGCCGTCCGGGCGGTGAGAAGTGCCGCCGGGCCGAGCGCCTCCGCGTCGCTTTCGCGGTTCTCCATGGGGATCTCAATCATGATTTCGTGGCCCGCGTCGCGCGCGCGTTTGGTCCAGAAGACGAGGTCCTTGGCGTAAGGCGCAAAAGCCAGCGTGATCGCCGGCGGCAATTCGTCGATCGCGCGCTCGGTCAATGCTCGATTGAGTCCCAGGCCGCCGACAATGACGGCGACATTCGGATTTCCGCCCGGGGTGAAAGGCTGCGCATAGACCTCGGAGGGCCGGCGGCCGTCGGCGCCGATGCGCGGCGCCAGTCCGTAGGCGGAGCGGCGCAAAAGGCTCTCGTCCGGCGACGCGATCGGC
>JACADX010000328.1 GCA_013389125.1 Parvularculaceae bacterium
CATTAGGGACTGCGGGCGGGCTTTCGCGGGCGCAGGCAAATTCGGAGTTGCGGCCGCATGGCGTCGCGCATTTATGAACCGCTGCGGGCCGCCATCCGGAAGGGCGAGGGCGAGAAGGTTACAGCGCAGGAAATTCTCGATGCGCTCGGACCACGCGCATTCGGCCTTAGCATCATTGTCATCATGGCTCCCGTCTGTTTGCCGATGCCTCCCGGCGTCCCGACCGTTGCCGGCGTCATCTTGTCGATCTTTGCGTTGCAGCTCATCCTCGGATACAAATCGCCATGGCTTCCGGGCTGGGTGAAGCGTCTCAAGATCAACCGGAAGAAGCTGCTCAACGCCATTGATACGCTCGAGCGGCGGCTGATCTGGGTTGAACGAGTCGCCCATCCGCGCTGGAAATTCATGACGAGCGGCGTCGGCGTCCGGCTGATCGGCGTCGTGTTCCTCATTCTCGGGTTCATTCTCATTCTGCCGATCCCGTTTCTCGGCAATTTGCCGCCGGCGATCGCGGCCAGCATTCTTGCGCTCGCGCTGGCGCAGCGCGACGGGCTGCTTGCCTTCGGCGGGTTTGCGGCCGCGGCGGGCGCGATCGCCTTCACCTGGAAGCTTGCGCTGGCGACAGTCGGCGCGATCAACGGATACTTCGGATAATCAGCCGCCGTCACCGGATCCGCATGCCGCCGCTGAGAGGCCGTGCATGCATAACAATTGTGCGTCGCCGGCTCCCGAGCCGCCGTCCTCCTCGGCCGAGAAGTCAAAGGCGGTGGCGCCGCCGATCAGCACTTTTCCCCCGAATTCAGGCGGATCGGAGTATGTTTCGGATCCTTCGTAGACTTTGCCCGCCTCCCCGACGACTTCCGTGAGGCTGTCCGAGGCTTCCTCCTTGACCGGCGGACCCGGGATGATGATGGGCGGACCGCTGCCGCCGCCGGACCCGCCGCCAGATCCGCCGCCGGACCCGCCGCCAGCGCCGCCGTCGTCGTCTTCTTGGCCGTTGAGGGTAATCACTCCAGCGCGCGGCGGCGTTCCTGCGCGCGCCGTTCCCGTGAAGATGAGAACGCCGTCGGAACCGAGCGCGATGTCGCCGCCGACGCCGTTCGATGCGCCCGGCTCGGACGATGCAAGACCGGCGAATTTCGTCTCGACTCTTGAATGAACGACAATATCGCCGCCGTCGGCGAGGCCGGTTTTCGCATCGGTCAGAAGCTCGGCGCTTGCGGCGACATCGATCTTGCCGCCGGTTACTGAAATCGATCCGCCCGGCGTTCCGGAGGCGTCGAGCGCGGCGGCGACATTGATCAGGCTCTGGTCGCCGCCGGCGAGGATGATTTTCCCGCCCTGGCGGCTCGCGCTTCTGGCGACAAGGTCAGCCTCAACATTGATGACGGTGTCGACGAAGTCGCGCGCGGTCGTCGCGGTCAGCAGGATGATTCCGGACTCCGCCCGTATCTCGCCGTCGACGAGAATTTCGCCGCTTTTGATGCCGGGCGCGCTCCCGGCGGCGAATACGATCAACTGATCGCCGAAGAAATCGAGCGTGAACGCTTCGCCGGAACCGAGGGCGGCCTTCCCTCTAAACGCCTTCAGGACGCCGCTGTTCTGAACCTTCGGTGCGACGAATGCGATCATGCCGGACTCGCGCACGTCAATTGTTCCATGATTGACGACGACTGCGGCGGGCGAACCCGGCTGGTCGAAGACGAAATTGCCGCTCATGAAATTCGCATTGGCGATGTCGGTGCTGGCCGCAAGGAGGCCGCTGGCGTCGATTTTCGCCCCCGCGCCGAAAACGACGCCGTCGCCGTTGATGATGAATACGCGGCCATTGGCGTCGATTTGTCCATCGATCATCGAAGGGCCGCCGCCAAGGATGCGATTGAGCGTGATGGAAACGCGCGACGGCTGGACAAAGTCAACCTTTTCATTGCCGGCGACATTGAACGATTGCCATTCGATGATCGCCTTGTCTGTCGATTGGTTGATCGTCGTCGTCTGTCCTGAAACGCCGATCGTTGCGCTTCCATCGATGACGATTCCCCCGGCCGTATCTGCCGACGCTGATCCCGCGAGCGCAATGACAAGCGCGCTGAGCGACGCTGATACTCTGAGAAACGGCGCGCGCATGGATTGCTCCCTAATACTTTGCTTCGAGGGCGAAGAAGAAGCGCGGATCGTCATCGCCTTCCTGCGCGACAACGCCTTTGAGCGGCACGCCGAGTTCGGCGCTCGCGGACAAATATTTGGTCAAAGCGAGGCGCGTTCCGGCTGCGAATGAGTAGAGCGTCGCGTTGCGATTTTCTCCGACCGACAGCGGTCCCTTTTGCTGCGCCGCGCCTGCGTCAAAGGAAACGAAGGGAACGGCCTTAAGCCTGCCTCGCTCAAGAAACGCCGGGCTCGCCCGCAACTCGATCATCGCGACAATGCACCGATCGCCGGCGATTTCAAAAGGATCATAGCCGCGGCCGAAGCCGGCGCCGCCGAAGCCGCACTGCTCGGAAGAAAGAAGCGGCCGGTTCGCAGTCTGCGCCTTTACAGCGACCGTCATGTCCGACCAATCGGCGAGGCGCTGAATGCGCGACAGCTCGGCGCCGACGGTGAAAAACTCGGCGCCGGCGCCGGCGCGGCTCGCCAGCGGGGAACCGGCTTCCGTCGCATTAAAAATGTCCCAACCCTTCGACAGCGATACGCCGATCGCGTTGACGCCGTCCCAGCGATCCTTGATGGAAACCGAAACGTCGATATCGGTCGTCCATAGCCGGTCGAGCGTGTTCGGCGTCACGCCGAAGGCGCTCCGGAATTCCTTCCAGTTGACCATCGCCGATACGCCAGCCTTCACGTCGCGGGTCAGGACGAGCGGATAGGAAAGTCCCGCGCCGGCGGTCCACCCTTCGGTTTCAAAGCCCAGCACGCGCAGGAACGGCACGCCAGGCGCCGCATCAGACCTTGTCGCAGCAATGTTAAGCGCTAATCCTTCGGGTGTCAGAATCGTTGAGTATCTGCCGCCATATACCGCCAGTTCGTCCATATTGAGGCTTTGGACCGTCGAGAGGCTGATCTGATCGACCCCGGTCAAAAGACCGCTGAACGCGCTGCGTCCGACAATCTGTTCGCGGCCGACGGCGCGGGATGCGCGATTGTTGACGTTTGCGGCGGCGGAAAGGCGTTTTTCTTCGACCGCTAGTGTCATCTTGACGCCGCGCTCCGGCGACGTTCCGCGCGACAAGACGCCCGTCACCGCAAGACCTGGGATCTCGTTCGCGAGCAGCAGATAGCGCTCGAGAGTCCGCTGACGGAGCGGGCGGTCCGCCATGATCTTCTCGCCGAGCGCTCTCAGCCGCCGTTCTGCGCGTTTCGGCGCGCCGGCGATCTCGATTTCTCCGATGAAGCCTTCGATGATGCGAATGCGAACCGCCCCGCGATCGATCTCCTGCGCGGGAACATAGGCGAGGCTCAGCGGATAGCCCGCTTCGGCGTAATGGCGCGTAATAGCGCGCGCGATTTCGAAGATTTCTGCGAGCTTGATGGTGCGGCCGACCTTATCTGCGTAGAGCGCCGAAAGCGCGGACGCGGAAAGCGCATCGGCGCCGTCAAGTTCGACGGCGGAGAGGACAAACTCGATGCTTACGGCGTCCGCGGCCTGTTCCGGCTCGTATGGGGAAATGACGGTGGGCGCCATTGAGACGCCCGGAGCGATTTCGACTTCGTACTCTGCCTCAATTGCGCCGGGCCGAACGGAGGGCGGAATGATATCCGGAGCGCCGCTGTGCTGCGCGGCCGCGCCGGCTATCGCAAGAATCCAGCCCGTGCCGGCTAATAACGCCGTTACGAGCGCCTGCGCAGCCGCCCGCCGTCTGATCAGTGACATTTGTGGCAAATCCCCAGCCCGACCCGACTTTAGTTTCGGCTTAGAGAAATTGAAATGCTCGCTTGCAGTGCGGGCGGCCTTCCCGACGCGGTCCGCTCCGTTGGAGCCTGAAGTTCCCGGCTACCTCGGCGCCGCTCGCCAGGCCCTTCAACTCAAGTTGCAGGCGGCTGCAAGATTCGCGTCAGGGTAATCCGCCTTGATGGACGGGGCGTCACGGAGCGCGGAATCGGCTGCGCAGAGGCTACGGGCTTCGGATCAAGTCGCGACCGATTTCGGTCGGCCCCTTCATTCGACGCCGGCGCGCTGCGTCGCGGCCTGATCGTCATGCTCGACGTGGCGGCCGAGCGTTTCCGGAAGAAGGAACAAACCGACGGCGAGCGTCGCCGCAGCGATTGCAACCGGATACCAGAGTCCGGCGTAAATATCGCCCGTCGCCGCGATGATGGCGAAAGCGGTCGTCGGCATGAGGCCTCCGAACCAGCCGTTTCCGATGTGATAGGGCGCGGACATCGACGTGTAACGTATGCGCGCCGGAAACAGCTCGACGAGAAGCGCCGCCATTGGCCCATAGCACATTGTCGTGATCATCAGTAAGAGGACGATCAGCATTATGACGAGCGGGCGATTGATTTGATCGGGATCCGCCGTCATCGGATAACCAACCGCGGCAAGAGCCGTCGCGGTTTCTCTCTGAAAGGCGTCGATCGCCGCGGCGCGCTCAGAGTCGCTGAGAGCGTCGACGACGGGCGCCGCGATGATCCGGTCGCCGATTTCGATTCGCGTCGGTTCGCTGCGCAAGGCCTTCGCGTTCGCATAGG